>CAYXQH010000345.1:0-6778 GCA_964467425.1 uncultured Saprospiraceae bacterium | reverse complement strand
CCAGGAGCATTATATCATGTTGATTTTGGAGTAAATGGAACAGGAACTGGAGCCATGACTCAAGTGGCAACAGGACCTAATGTTATTTTTAATGATGGCGCTTCCTGTCGTGGTGATATTTATATCCCGGAGATTTGTGATAATGGGATTGATGATGACGAAGATGGGCTGGCTGATTGTAATGATCCGGACTGTGTAGATTGTACCAATACTTGTACGGATACAGATGGAGATGGCATTGGTGACTTTTGTGATTTGGATGATGATAATGATGGTATTCCGGATTTAGTAGAATCCAGATGTGATGAAAATATTCTCTCTATTGGAACTTGGGATCATAATAGTATTCCTTATCAGCAAATGACTATTTGGAATCCAGGGGTTATAGCTTCTGGAGATAATGAAATGCCTGGAGCTGGAATTTCTGTAATAGAGAATAGTACTACATTAGAAATAACGGGTATAGATCAAAACAGTCTTGCAGGGGCGATGAGTAATAATGACTATTTAGAATATGGTTTTACCACTCAGTCTGGAATAAATACACTCTATGCAATGGAGTTTATTTATACTAAAAATGATTTTGCTCCAGCTAATGAATACGGATACCAAATATCTATTATCTATTCTAGTAATAATTTTCTGAGTAGTGAATTTCTTATTGAAAATCATGAGGTAAGTGATTTTGTCGATGGATCACAGCAGAATATTCGAATTAGTCCAAGTAATAAGTTTGCTTTTTTCGAAGCCAATCAAAACTATAAAATTAGAATCTATTTTTATTCTAAAACTACTCCTGGGATCGCCAGATTTGATGACTTCGGAATTCAGAGTGGACAATGTCAATGGAGTTTAGATGTGGACAACGATGGAATCAGTAATCACCTTGATCTTGATTCAGATAATGATGGGATTTTTGATGCGCATGAAGCCGGTCATACCCAAAACGTTGGAGCTGATGGCCGAATTGTTGGAGCAACAACAGGCTCTGGAACTAACGGACTTTTTAATGCACTAGAAACCGCCGTTGATAATGATATTCTTAATTATGGTATTGCGGATTCTGAGAATTCAAATGATGGAATTTACGATCCATACGAGTTAGATTCGGATGGAGATGGTTGTTTTGATGCAAAAGAAGAAAACGTGGTAGATGCAGACGAAAATGGTATCGCAGGAAGTGGAACACCTACAGTAGATGGTAATGGATTAGTTAACGGAAATTCTTACTCTAACCCTCCTAATGATCTTTGGCAAGATCATACTCGAAGTAACTGTTTGAGTATATCAGGGAGCATTTTTGAAGATATCAATTTCGGGGGAGGAGATGGAAGAAGCTATATGGAAGCAAATATTTCCGCGCAAGCCTCTGGTTGGTCGGCAAATGCCATTCGAGTACCAAATGCCAGAGTAGAGCTTTATGATAATTCTGGCGCCTTTGTAACAGCAGTACTTTCGGCTGCTAATGGAGAATATCTTTTTACTGATTTAGCTTCAGGAACCTATTCCGTAAGAGTAGTGAATGGAACAGTGAGTTCTAATAGAGCAAGCAACTCTACTGGAGAAACGATCGTCCCTGTTCAAACCTTTAGAACGGATAATGTTACCGATGTGATTAATGAAGTCGGAGGAGCTAATCCAACAGTTGGGGACGCAGCGTCGAATACTACAAATGCAAACTTTTCGACCTTGAATACAGCAAGCACAGTTGCCCAGTCTGTTACTACCATAACATTGAGTGGATCGGATAGATCAGATATAGATTTCGGGTACAATTTTGATGTTGTGGTTAATACAAATGATATCGGACAAGGATCGCTTCGTCAATTTATTTTAAATAGTAATGAACTGGATAATACGAATTTGGATCAAGAAGATAATCCAACGAATGGTGTTTCGTTTCCAAAGGATCCAGAATGGGAAACGTCTATTTTTATGATTCCAGGAGGAGGCGTTCATACGATTTATCCACTGTCGTCTTTACCAAGTATTGAGGATCCGAAAACCCATGTAAGTGCTTATACACAATCTGGCTCAGCGCAAGGGCCAATAGCATCCAGAACGATCAATGTTGAATTGGATGGAAATGGAAATAACTATGATGGTCTGACGATTTATTCAAGTGATGTTCAAATCTCAGGTCTCGCGATTAATTCTTTTAGAAAAGGAATTTATAGTAATCGAACAAATGCAGTAAATAATTTTATTTGGGGTAATTATATTGGAACGGAAGCAAATGGTACAACTTCAGCTACAAATAGTGGAAGCGGGATTGACTATCGAAATATAATAAACTCAGCAATAGGAACGAATGGAGATAATGTTAATGATGCAAATGAAGGTAATGTGATTTCTAGTAGCTATTACGGAATTGATACTAGAGGCGGGAATAATTTGACTATCGCCGGTAATTATATTGGATTGGATAAAACAGGTACCGTTGACTTAGGGCATAGATTCGTAGGGGTTTATCTAGGAGATGCTAGGGGGCCAAATTATATTGGTTTTAGAGATGATCTGACGAATACCAATGCCGCCCATTTTAGAAATGTAATTTCAGGAAATGGAAATGATGCAGTAAGAATTTCTTCTTCTGATGATCAAGTCGTTGCTGGTAATTATTTGGGAACAGATGTTACAGGGACGATAGCAATAGAAAATGAAAATTATGGTATTCAATTGCAAGGAGTATTGAATAATAATATAATAGGAACGAATTCCAATGGAGATGATGATATAAAAGAAAGAAATATTATCTCCGGAAATGGAACGGGGCTTCGCTTTATAGGAAGCAGTACAGGATCTGGAAATATCGTTTCTGGAAACTTTATAGGAACCGATGTTACAGGAAATAATGCGCTTCCAAATCAAAACAATGGGATAGATTTAGAAGGCAACTTAAGCGGAACAATAATAGGAACAAATGGAGATAATGTAAATGATGCAGTTGAAGGAAATGTGATTTCGGGTAATGCAGAAGACGGAATACGCCTAGGTAATAATAATACAACGATTGCTGGAAATAATATCGGACTTGGATATGATAATACAACTGTTGTAGGAAACGGGAAAAGAGGAATATTACTACCTGGGACTGCTTCTAATAATATCATCGGATATTCACCGTCTATGGCTAATTCAAATGAATTAATTGTAGGAAACAAAATAATGTATAATGATGATTCTGGAATTGGATTATCAGGCACCGGAACTCAAAATAGGATTAGCCGAAATCAGTTAGCTAACAACTCAGGCTTAGGAATAGACTTAGATTATGATTTAGTATCTCCAAATGATAATGGAGATGGAGATACAGGGCCGAATAACATGCTCAATTTTCCAGTGTTCGAATCTGCTGAAGTTATTGGAAACAATCTTGTCATTTCTGGATTTGCCCCGGCAGGTGCAGAGATTGAGTTTTTTATCGCAGACGCTGGACCTAATCCTAATCCACTGCCTGCTGGATACACGTCAAGCTTTGGAGAAGGAGCAGTATACTTATTTAGCCTAACGGAAGGAAGTGGCCCAGATACGGACGCTACCACTGGTAATTATACGGATGATGGGACAGGAGCAACCTCAACGAAAACACAAAACCGATTTGAAGTAAGTATTGATACAGCAGGTTTTAATTTGAACAATGGAATAAATATTACCGCTACGGCTACAGATAATAATGATAATACCTCAGAGTTTAGTGGTTGGACTAGTGTAGAATTTATTGAAGTGTGTGATGATGGAATTGATAATGATGGTGATGGTTTAACGGATTGCTATGATTGCGAAGATTGTTTTAATTCTACAGGATGCGATGATAATGACAATGATGGAATCGGAGATATATGCGACTTAGACGATGATAATGATGGTATACCCGATAAGGATGAAATAGCTTCCTGTTCTGCAACTGGAGGTGTTATAGAGAACAATTTCTATTTTGATGATTTTGGTGCGGGTACTGATATTGTTTCTTCACCTTATGTCCAATTATGTTATGAAGATGGGACAAATCCCTGTAACCTTCCTTCAGGGGTCTCTTGGGGAGAAGTGATAGATGATGGAGAATACTCTATTGCAGATAACCCTAAAAAAACAACCTTTTTCTCTGGCTGGACAACGGATGGTGACCATACTGGTGATCTGAATGGTCGTATGTTAATCGTCAATGCAAATATAGACCCGGATACTTTTTACATTAGACCGATCAATGGTTTTATTAAAAATGCACCCGTGACCGGATCTTTTTGGGTAAGAAATACTATTCTTCCAGGAAATGATTTTCTGAAACCTAGTATTACTGCAAGCATCTCAGATGCTGATGGAAATATACTCGGTTCTATTAATACAGGAGACATTCCTGAAGATTTGACCTGGTATCAATATACGATTTCCGCAAATGCTGGTGATAATGATATTGTTTATTTGATTTTAGAAAACAATGGTCCTGGAGGATACGGAAATGACTTGACTATTGATGATATTTCTTTCTCTCAGTTTTTATGTGATTGTGATAATGACGGAGTAGCGAATCATTTAGATTTAGATAGTGACAATGATGGAATCTATGATGTCGATGAGGCAGGTCATAATGCAGTTGATGCAAATGATGATGGAATAATAGATAATGCGAATTCTTTGTCTGGTCCTAATGGTCTTTTTGATGCACTTGAAACCGTCGCAGAAAATGGTATCATCAATTATTCTATAGCTGATAGTGAAGCAACACCTGATGGAACTTACGACATATGTGAATTAGATTCTGATGGTGATGGTTGTTTTGATGCAGAGGAAGAGGAGGTAGCTGATTCTGAAAATGATGGAACGGCTGGCACGGGTATTCCTACTGTAGATGTTAATGGTTTAGTGACTTCGATTACCTATGCTTCGCCACCAAATAATATCTGGCAAAATCCTATAATCGGTCCTTGTTTACCGGAAGTATGTGATGATGGAATTGATAATAATGCGAACGGCTTAACTGATTGTGATGACGAAGAATGTATAACAAGTCCTACGATCAATCTGTCTCAAAATACGGCTTGTGTAAATGAAACGATTATAATTTCTTCTTCTGATATAGGAGCTGGAACGACCTATAATTGGAATTTTGGAATGAATGCCAGCCCTGCTACAGCTTCTGGTATTGGTCCTCATAATGTTTCTTACACGAGTTGCGGAAGTAAAACGATTTCCTTAACCGTACAAAAAAACGGTTGCTCCATTACAGTGGATAGCATTGTACAAATAATTGATAATACCGATCCCGTTTGGGATACCAATCCACAGGATTTAATTTTAGAATGTAATAGCTCTAAAGACTTTTCTGATTCTATTTCATTATGGTTGGCTAGTAATGGCTATGGAATTGTCTCTGATAATTGTAGTAGTTTTAGAATAACAAATAACTATACAGGATTAACAGCTGATTGCGGTTCAACAGCAAGTACAACAGTTGACTTTACAGCCATAGATAGTTGTGGTAATTCAGCAATTGGTACAGCAAATATTCAGATTCTGGATACGCAAGCTCCTGAGATTTCTTCTGTCAATGATATTACGGTTGATTGCGATAATATATCTGCACCACCTTCACCTACTATAATTGATAGTTGTGATGTTTCACCTGCTATGGCATATCAAGAAGTAAGAATTCAGCATCCAAATGCAAATTGGAAATTGACTGGTTCTTGTTCTTTACTATATGAAGTAACATCCGGTATATATGATGATAAAGGAACACTTTCTACAGCCGATGATGAAATGAACTTTGTCTTAACTATCATTGGTCAAAATACAGGAAGTGGTTGGTCAGCTACCGCAAATGGGACTCCTCTGAGTGGAAGTTATTATCAGTCCTATCAAATAACAGCTTTAGTTTCAGGAGGTCCGTTACTTAGTTTTACGGTAGTAGATGACAATGATGCTTCTTGCACAATTTCAGTTGTAATTGATGCAAGTGATTTTTGATCTGTCAAAATATTGAAATCAACTTGATTGTTTCTCCGTTTTCTTTTCTATAAGCATTTTTAAATGCGCTCTCATTTTTAATAATTAAAAGTATAAAGTACCTACTTTATATCAATGTGTTCAATCTTCTTGAATAGATCCAGTATGGAATTAAGTCTGTAAAAAAGGAGAAGTGAAGTAGTTTTTTGTTTTCATATTTTGGAAATATTTTTTCTTCAAATTGAATTTAAGGCACTTTTTGAAGTTTAAAACCACTTAAACCCCTCTTTTTAACCCTCTGTCACATTTTTTTTCACCCCTCTATTTTTATACTGTACATTATTGTGATACATTGCGCACCACCTACTAGTAAGTATTTAGAGTATTAAATGTTAGACGATAGAACTAGACTTTAGATCAATTGAGCTAACAAGAGAGAGTATTAAATTAAAAGGTAAATCTATTGTGAAAGAATTTTTTTTCAGGCTTTAATCTTGATTAAAGATTCTTTTACATTAGATGATTTTATTAATAATTGAGTGAAGGTATGATAGTATACTCTTTACTCATATTAATCTCTATTCTACCTAAAGAATAGACCGCATTTACTTTCCCTCACGAATAATGATAATATTGTGACCTTTGAGAATCGAGCTTTAAAGCTCAATTCTCAAATAAAATAAATTGATCTTGTGAAAACATTTTATTTGCTTGTATTTTTTCTCACTTTTTGTTTTTTGAATTTGAATGCTCAAAATGCAACTATTGAACAGTTGCAAAAAAAACAAACCACTCTTGAGAATAAAAAACACACAATCCAATATCAAAAAAC
>CAYXQH010000344.1:0-6802 GCA_964467425.1 uncultured Saprospiraceae bacterium | reverse complement strand
ATGTCTGTTTATATCTTAGTATCGGCTGTTATAACCACCGCCGCCACCGCCACGGTTGTATCCACCACCGCCGCCACCGCCACGGTTGTATCCGCCGCCGCCGCCGCCGCGATTTCTGTTTCCTCTATCTTCTGCTTCTTTAACAACAATGTTTCTACCATCAAGAGATGCATCATTTAGATCATTGATAGCAGCTCTTGCTTCATCATCATTTGGCATTTCAACAAATCCAAAACCTTTAGATCGGCCTGTAAATTTGTCCATAATAATTTTAGCTGAATCGACTTGACCGAATTCTTCAAATGCGGATCTTAAGTCATGTTCTTGAGTATCAAAACTCAATTTTGCTACGAAAATATTCATTAAAAAAAAATTTAGATTCCTGCTCTGTTATTTATAAGCAGGGGAGTAAAAAAATTGAGAGAATTTAGAGATAGGAAGAAAAGCTTTGCAAAACTTGAACTAACATAACAAAAAATAAACTCATTAAATCAACGCAAAGATACATTAAATAATTAACAAATGCTAGTGATTCCGATCACTTGAAATCTACGATTTTAGCCTAATTTGAGCGTTTTAACGAAAAAATAACACTATCTATTGGATGATGTTTTCAAATTCTCGATACCATCTAGCTAACTTTTCATGATAATGATGATCAGCATATTTGGGACCATTATAGTAGCGAGCAATGGTTCTGAAGTCAGCATTTAAAGGCCGTTTCTTTTGAACCACTTGCTTAGTGTTTTTACTCCGTTTTATTAGAAAGCGCCCTATTTGGACGATTTGATCTTTTGGAGCACTGAAATACATAGCTTTTGCTGAAGCGACACCGACCATTTTATAGTTGACTCCAAGGATTTGACCCAATCCAAAACTCGTGGCTCGTAATCTGACTTCTTCCAATTCAAGATCTGGAAATTTTTTGTTGTAGGCAGAAAGCAAATGTTGTTCAAATCTAGGCCGAATAACACCGCCAGTTTCCTGCTTAATAATGGCTAATAGCCATTCGATATTCATATCAAAACCGTATTCTGATTTCAATTGTATGACCGCATCTTTTGCCATCTGACCATAGGTTTCGTAGATTTTTCTACAGGTCATTAAGCTTTTGCGATGCGTATTATTTAAATGTAAAATAGCATCTCGATAAGATCCGCACATGATTTGTCGATTTGCAATAGCAGTCTCAACGGTTTCTAAAAGCTTCTTTAATGTCGGAATAGTTAATTTTACATCGGGAATAATAGTAATTAAACGATGAGCATTGCTACTTTTGCAAGGATAGCAGAGGGTGCTTCTATCATAATTGATGCGGAGGCCATGGTCAAATTTAAATTGAGCAAGTCCTCGATTCGTTCCTCTTCCGAAATCTCCATCTATCATATATGCACCTCGAAATGAAGTAGAATACCCCAGAAATAGTAGCATTCTTTGTAAGGCTTTTATAGAGTTTTCTCCAGCAGTTTTACGATCTAAAGTCACATCTCCATTTATTAGTTTTTGGACGTCGGACTTCCAACCATCATCATTTTCCTCCGGAAGTGTGATGATTTTTTTAATTTTCGCGTTTTCAAACTGAATTAGCATGTTGTTTTTTGGTTTTATTGAGCTAGAAAAAGGCGATGCGTAGATTATTTCAGGAAATAATCAGTCTTTTCTTTGCTAATATAGTGAAGTGATCTTACAGTTTAAATCACTTCAGTGTATTATTTTCAAAAATCGGTCGCCCCATTTGGAATGCCTAAATCTTTATTTTTGATACTTCTCTAAAGGTTTTAACTGGATATGGCTCCTTAGTCTGTGTAAACATGTTGTTATGTACAGATAATGAAAACTTTAGAGAACAGATACCGTATTAATCTTAACCCAATACTAATTATTCATTTTTATCTGTATCGCATGCAAGGCTTTTTTGGAAAACTTATTCTCCCCCTTTTACTTTCACTCCCATTATTGTTGGTCGCTCAAAATAAAACTAGCCAATCTCCACCCGAAATCCGATTTACCAATATTAGTAATATTGAAGGGATGACTAGTAATCATATAAACTCAATGATTAGAGATAATCTGGGGTTTATTTGGCTTGCAACCAACGATGGATTGTATCGGTATGAATCCTCTAATCAACTCAAGGCTTTTTATACGACTACTGAACTTGAAGAACAGGGATTAAAATCAAGTAATATTCGGGTTCTTCATATTGACTCGAAGGAAAATTTATGGGTAGGAACTCGCCTTGGCGGACTAAGTCGTTTACATTTACCTACAGATACCTGGAAAACGTATCAGAATGATCCCTCTGATGCAAAAAGTATTAGTAATAATGAAGTTTTATCAATAATTGAAGATAGTAAAGGTCAGATTTGGATTGGAACAGAAAACGGACTTAATCTTTTTGAATCAGAATCAGAATCCTTTATACGTTTTATGTGGGATGAAAAAAATCCATGGGCTTTACAAACTAAAGCAGTGTTGACGATACTGGAAGATGATAAAGGCTGGATTTGGGTAGGAACCTGGGCGGGAGGTGTTCATTTATTAATTCCTTCAGAAGATGGAAATATAGAAAATTCTAAATTCAGAAGGTTTTTCCCGGAAGAAAATAAAGGATCTCATAACTTATGGGAGATCTATCAGGATAATGATAAAAGATATTGGCTGGCGACTCATGGTGAAGGATTGTTTTTAATGCAATTGCCTAAAAATTCCTCCAATAAATTTAGCGATCAAAACTGGGAACCAAACTTTCATAAATACTCCAATGTGTTAGATGATGAACTGACCATCTCCAACAACTATGTTCAGGATATCCAACATGATAGAAAGGGAAACCTATGGCTAGGATCTGTATATGGCGCTAATATCATTAGGGCTGAAACATTAGAGAACCTTAATGTAAGTAGCCAGCAAATAACGGAGAAACCTCCTATCGTTTTTGAAAGGTATATATATTCAAAGAACGATCCTGAATCTGTTATTCATAACAATATTCACAAAATTTATGAAGATCAACAAGGGATTATTTGGATTAGCACATTTAGTGGAATTAGTAAATATAATTGGTCTGCTAATCAGTTTGAAATTTATGAGTTTAATGGGGAAGGGGTAAAAGAAAATAATATTCAAAGTATTTATGTAGATCAAGATAAAACGATTTGGCTGGCGAATACGAATGGAGGTTTACTAACCTATAATATAAAAACAGATGAGCTAAAAAACCTATCTAAACTTAATGAAAATTTATTGGTGGATGATTTTGTTACTTATTTAAAAAGTGATGACGGTATTCATCTTTATGTTGGAACATTTAAAGGCTTGACTATTTTAAATATGCAGACTTTAGAATCCCAACATTTACCAACTCCTGATTGGATAAGAAAGCAGACTTCCCAATTGTTTATTCGAGATATTTTAAAAGATCAGCAAGGAGAATTATGGGTGGCATCGGATTTAGGTCTGTTTCATCTGGATGCCGAAACCAATAAATATACTCAGTACAATCATCAAGTCAATGATACAATGTCTCTCAGTGATAATTCTATCCATACCATGCTGGAAGATTCAAAAGGAAGGATTTGGGTTTCTACGTATAATGGTCTAAACCGGCTGATAAAAAAAGATGGAAAGGTTTGTTTTGAACGATTCAAAAATAAGCAAAACGATTCAACCAGTATTCCCTCTAACAGAGTGACGGCCTTGGAGGAGCTCGATAACAAATTATATTGTGGAACGACTAATGGCTTATGCGTTTTTGATTTTGAAACAGAGCATTTTACGAATATCAGTAAGACAGAGCATAAATATTGGATTCAAGGTTTTCAGATTGGACCAGATAGCATGCTGTGGGGAAGTACAAATAAGTGTATTTTTTATTTCAACCCTGAAAAAGAAACCTTTAATATATTTGAGAAAAGAGATGGTTTGGGAGATTTATCATTTCGACCAAATGCTGGAGTGATTGACGAAGATGGGACCTTGTATTTTGGAAGTAGACGCGGCGTCACTGGAATTAATCCAAAAAATATTATTTTAAATGATGAAAAGCCCCCTGTTTTCATTACTGATGTAAAAATAATGAGCCCTAAAAGGGATACGTCCTTCAATGCTATTTATAAAGACGAAATTACTTTGGGGCATAATGATTATCATCTCACACTACACTTTTCGGGACTAAATTATAACCGACCAGAAAAAAATAAATTTGCCTATAAGTTGGAAGGTTTTAATGATGATTGGACGTATTTGAATAATAATCTATCAGCTGTCTATACTAATTTAGATCCTGGATCATATACCTTTAGAGTGAAAGCTTCTAATAATGATGGTCTTTGGAATGAAGAAGGAGCTACTCTAACAATAATAAAAGAAGCCGCCTTTTGGCAAACATGGTGGTTCAGAGGTTTATGCCTGATCTGTACCGCAATACTTATATGGAGTGGGGTAAAAGTTTATACTAAAAATATTCATCAAAACAATCTTGCTCTGACCAAATATAATGATGACCTAAATGCAGAAATAGCTGAACGTAAACGTATCGAAAAAGCTCTTCAGGAAAGAGAACAATACATGGAAGTTTTGGTGAAGCAAAGAACCAAAGAATTGGAAATAAAAAAAGATGAAGTAGAAGTTTTATTAGATAAAATAAAAATCCGAAACGAAGAATTAGAAGTCATTGTTGAAAAAAGAACTCAAAGATTGAGGGAGTCGAATAGTGAATTAATGCGATCGAATGAAGATCTGGAACAGTTTGCATACATTGCTTCTCACGACCTTCAGGAACCGCTCCGAATTATTGGAAATTTTACAGGTTTACTCAAACGTAGATATAAAAACAAACTAGATAGTGAAGCGCTGGAATATATTGACTTTACCGTTGATGGAGTGCGTAGAATGTCTGGCCTAATAAAAAGTATTTTGACCTATTCCAGAGTAGGTAGAAAAGAAGGAGATTATAGTTTTGTTAGTTTGGATAAGACTATTGAATCAAAGTTATCCGACCTTTCTCACGTAATTAAAGAACGTAATGTTGAGATCAACATTGCAACGTTGCCTAAAGTGTTTTGTGAGCAAAGTCAGATCGGGATGATCTTCTATAATTTAATTAATAATGCGATTAAATTTAATAAAAGCGAACGACCAAAAGTAGATGTTTCCTATATAGAGGAAGAAAATTCAAACTTTTGGACTTTTGCTGTAAAAGATAATGGAATTGGGATTTCTAAAGAGTATCAGGATAGAATTTTCGAAATTTTCAGACGCTTACATGCTAAGAAAGATTATGAAGGCACAGGAATTGGACTAGCGTTATGTAAAAAAATAATCCTACGACATGGTGGTAAGATTTGGATAGAATCGGAGCCCGATAAAGGTGCTACATTCTTTTTCTCCATCCACAAAGATTTAGAATCAAAAATTAAAGAAAGCACCGCTAATAAGGAACTGCTCAACCCTTCAAGTAATTAAGGAAGAACTGGCAGAACTGGCTTTTTAAAAAGTAAAGAATGATCTTCTTTTGGTAAAAAAATAAATAAAAAAACTCAAATTCTAATTTGACAGGAGTCGTATAGAATTTGAGTTTTTGATTACCAGTCTACCAGTCTACCAGTCTACCAGTCTACCAGTCTACCAGTCTACCAGTCTACTAGTCTACTAGCTATTATTGTTTTGTAAAAAGCTTACCATTATCTGTTTTCAAAAAGGTAGCAAAAGGAACCTCTTCTTGTTTTATAAAACCTTTTTTAGGCAGACTTCCATTATCGACCATTTCAATGACTGCGGCAATTGAAGCAGCCGTTGTCCATGAAATCGCTCGCCATTCTTGCCGTCCGATTTTAATCGGTGTAAAAGCTTTATAATATTCGTTTCTAAAAATCTTATCGCCTTTCCAACCTTCTACTACAGCATATACATAGACCACATCTTCTTTAACCGGAGGTTTTGCATTTTCTAATATCGCTGTCAATTGCTTTTTGTCTTCTTTCATAATCAATTCCTGAATCAGGAAACGCATTAATTTTCCATGCCCCGGATAACGGATCGTTTTATAATTCAAGGTGTCCACTTTACCATCATAGGTTTCGCACATGGTTCCTAGACCACCAGAGGTTGTAAAAGCTTCAAACTCCCGACCGCCAATATTAATATATTCAAAACTATCTAAGGAAGGCACCATCTTACGTTTTCCATTATGAATCGCTTCTGCATCATTGATATATTCATTGATCACACCGGCAGGCGACCAGGTGAACGAATAAGCCAGAAGGCCATTAGGGTATCTAGGCAAAGCACCTACCCGCAATTCTATATCTCTCACTTTTGTGAAATCCTTGGTCAGGTCAGCTCCAATGATACCAATTAAACCAGGAGCTAATCCACATTGAGGAGCCATAACACCTTTCGAATCTTTAGCAAGTTTTCGGACGTAATTAGTGGTCGGAACATCCTCCGTCAAATCAAAATAATGTTTGCCACAATCATAGGCGATTTTGGCAACTTTTTTATTTAAAAAATAGGGTAGAGCAGAAACAACAGCATCATGCTTTTTTACAAGCTTAGTCATAAACTCCTTATCCGTAACATCTCCCTCTACGACCGTAAAAGGCAATTTAAAATCATAATGGGGCTTTTGCTTATCTACACCAGTCACTTTATATTTCTTGCTCAGTAAAACGCCTACTAGAGTACCCACTTTACCTAATCCTAAAGTCAAAATCTTTTTCATGTATCTTTTTTTAATAAATTAATATTCAATCATTCAATCATTCAATTGATTTCTCGCAAATGTAACTTTCTTACGTAA
>CAYXQH010000343.1:0-6805 GCA_964467425.1 uncultured Saprospiraceae bacterium | reverse complement strand
ACATTCCACATTCCACATTCCACATTCCACATTCCACATTCCACATTCCACATTCAAAAACCAAGATAGATATTGAAATCGATTGTAAACTGATCAATGGGGCTGCGGTGATTATTTCTAAACTCATTGACTTTAACATCAGCATAAGGGACAAAAGGAAGCTCTTTCGGATCAATTAATTCAATGTATTTATACCCAGAAAATAGGTTGAGATCTAAAAATAGATTCTTAGAAAACTTTATACTACATCCAATAGAACCACCCATCATCCAGGATTGCTGGCTAGCCGTTATTGCTTTTGTATAACTCGGAGAGTTGAACAAAACATTATTAGAATTCCAGGTCACCATTAAATTACCAAAATCAACATACTGGTAACCGCTTTTTATACCTATATACAAACCTTCGTTTATCTCTTTGCTTGGATGGAATCTAGCTTCAAGATTTACTTGATAGCCTATTTCTGCATTTGTTCGTAATCGAAAACTACTATCCGTATCCTTTGTTTGGTCAGTTGTATAAGCACCTTTTACAGTTTGGACATCTGCCGTTTCCATATAATGCGCTTTTTTTAAAACGCCAGTTTCGAGATTTATAGAAAATGATTTCAAGACTTTAACTTGATTAGCTATGAAGTATTGTTTGTTAAAAGCCTTACTAATCCCAAATTTAAAAGCATAGTTTTTTTGGGCTATACTCGTAAGCGGAATAAACCATACCAGAGTGAGAGCAATAATAAAGTTATAGCAGAATTGCTTTTTCATGATATTCAAAAATAGTGAAAAAAGCTAAGTCGTCCAATTGTAGGATGTTTGTATCTTTGAGTATAAGCATTACAATAAGACTACTTCTGAATCAAGAAATAATATATGAGTCAATCAAAATCAAATTGGAAAAAATATTTGTATGAATTCTTAACCATATTTATTGGGGTAACTTTAGCGTTTGCCTTATCAAAATATAATGAAGACCGCAACCGATTTGAGTCTTCTGAAAAGACTTTATTAGAAATTAGAAATGGATTAAAATTAGACGTAGTAGATTTTAAGGATAACATCAAAGGACATAAAATAGGGATGAAGGCATGTAAATATTTTCGATCTTATTTAGGTACTGAGTCAGTTAGTAAAGATTCTGTAGCAATGTATTATAGGGCGCTATTTAGAGACTATATTTCTATTCAAAATAAATCCGGATATGAATCTTTAAAATCGAAAGGATTAGAACTAATCAAAAATGATTCTTTAAGGTTAGAGATTATATCATTATATGATTTTTATTATGAAATAATAGAAAAATTGGAAGAACAGTATTTAGAGAATCAATTTACCAAATTATACTTTTCATCCACGAATGAAATGTTAGCCGATTATATGAGTTTTGATAAAAATGGAAGATTGGTAGCATTAGCTCCGCCAATTAATTTATCAAAAAAAGAGAAAAATTTATTGTTGAGTTATCTTTGGAAAATTGAAGCAAACAGAAAGTTTACCCTCCAAAGCTATATATTAGTAGAAGACAAGACGCTTAAGTTGATTGAACATATTGATGAAAGTATCAAATAAGTTCAAGGCTTAATTCTGAAAACCGAGATCTTTTGTATGAATCCCATTGGCTAAAGAATCTCTTGCTTCAGCTTTTAGTGTAAAGCCAACATATGGTACAGTGGTTCGGCTGGAGAAAACACCAAAGCCTTCAGAAAGATTAGTATAAGTAGGAATCAATTGAGAAGAGGTAATGCCGGTATTCGCCTGACCAATATTGATATAATCAAACAAAGCTTGTCCTCCTGCTTCAACCACAAAATCAAGCGAAACAAATATTCGATCAGCTCCTCCATTGTCGTCTAGTTCGGCACCTAAAAATCGATAAAGTTCTTCTCCTTCAAAAGTCAAAGAAAAAACAGTGGAATTACTAACATTTGCGTCCAGGCTAGTAGCAATAGGCCATTCTAAGGTTTTGCTTTCAAAATTGCCAATATTATCAGGATCCTCTTCTAAATAGTTGAAAAGCATTTTTACATCATAAAAAGCAGTAGACGTTTTCTTTTTCCAGGTGAGTGAAAAGCCGGTGTACTTGATGTTAATATTTGCACCCTCCTGTGTAGGCGAAGTAAAATCAAAAGAACCAATGATTTCAGTACTTGCTGTAATTTCTGGTTGATTATCTCCTCTGTTTATTCGCAACATAAATTCATCACCATCATTCATTTCATCGCCATTGAGCGTAAACGTATAAAGAGTGTTTGGATCACTTGCAAAAATACCATCCTCTCTGTCAAGTCCTACTGTAGAACCATCAATCGGGGTAAGGGGATAAATTTCACCAGTATTTACATGCTCGATTTGCACATCAAGATTATCATAATAAATAGAATCCGGAATTTGGGCAATATCCAATGCATTGTCTCCATCTCCTCCAAGAAACGCTCGCTCTATTTTTATATAATGAAATGTATCTTGTTGCGATAAAATACCATATACCACCGGAATATCTTTGAAATCAGCAGTCAAATCAACAGAATTATCACATGAATTCGTGAAAAGAGTTATTCCAAACAACAAAAATAAAGGCCAAATCTTTTTCATAAAGCGTATTTTCTACAGTTTCTTTCGTAAACAGAACGCAAAGATAGCGCTTTTATATCTAATAATATAGGTGCATTTTCTTGGAATGACGCTTTTAAGACGCTTATTAATGTTAAAATAATCGAAGAATCAAAGCAGAGTATTTCTTTTAAAACTTCTAAACATAATTCATGCGGTATTTGTAAATAAAATAGGCATTTAAAAAAAAATAAGATTTTAAGGAATACTTCTTATTTTGCGCCGATGATTATTGCTAGATAAAACGAAGGAAGCTTTAATCGCAAAATTAATAAGCCAATAAGTTATCAATAATCGTTTTGTTAACTTGTTATCTTTATCAATGAGTTCAACGATTAACTGAATTTTATTACTTATAACTAATTACCCATATGTCTGTAAATAAAGAAGTCAAACGAGTAACGGTGCATACTTTACGAAGAATGAAGAATAAAGGGGAGCATATCTCTATGCTAACTGCATATGATTATTCTATGGCAAGGATATTAGATGAAGCAGGTATTGATGTATTATTGGTAGGTGACTCGGCTTCGAATGTTATGGCAGGGCATGAAACTACACTTCCGATTACCCTTGATCAGATGATTTATCACGCTTCCTCTGTGGTGCGTGCAATCAATAGATGTTTAGTGGTGGTTGATCTGCCATTTGGTTCTTATCAGGGGAATTCTAGAAAAGCACTAGAATCGACAATTCGGATTATGAAAGAATCCGGTGCGCATGCGGTTAAATTAGAGGGAGGTGTGGAAATAGAAGAATCTATTAGGAGGATTCTTTCGGCTGGTGTTCCGGTCATGGGACATTTAGGGCTGACGCCTCAATCCATTTATAAATTTGGTACCTATACCGTTCGTGCAAAAGAAGAAGCAGAAGCTGAAAAATTGAAATCCGATGCTTTAGCTTTACAGGAGATGGGTTGCTTTGCAATTGTTCTTGAAAAAATTCCTGCAGAATTGACCAAAGAAGTTTCTGAAAGTTTACAAATTCCGACTATTGGAATTGGAGGAGGTAATGCAGCGGACGGTCAGGTTTTAGTCACGCATGATATGCTGGGGATTACTAAAGATTTTCAACCGCGTTTTGTTCGAAGATATTTAGAACTATTTGACACAATAAAAACGGCAACAGAACAGTATATTAAAGATGTAAAGAGTGGAGAATTTCCGAACGATAAAGAACAGTATTAATTACAAATAAGTAGTTGAACATAAAAATGATAAAAATTTAGTTTAAAGTTTGGACACTAATTTTAGGTAGAAGCAATATGGTTATATCCTCATGTTGTTATATAGTTAAAAAACCACATAACCACATAACCTATATGACCAAATTGTTCCTACAGAAAAACTACTACACTTAAATTATTGTACTTTACTTAATATTAAAAAGCCTTTGTTTTATACTTATGAAAAAACTGCTCCTAGGACTTTTAGTTATAGCACTTATTATTGGTGCTTTAGGTTATAATAAATATCAGCAGATATTCAGTCCAAATGTCCCTTCTAATCTAGAAGATCCAATTATTTATATTCCTACCGGTTCTGATTTTGAACAATTGGTTCAATCCCTTTTAGATAAAAAAATAATTGAAGACGAAACTTCTTTTCGATACACTGCTGAAAAGATGAGTTTTATAAAAAGTAAAATGCGCTCTGGTAGATTTAAGATCGAACCAAACTGGAGTAATCGTGCGCTTATTGGGCATCTGAGAGGAGGGACACAAGCAACCGTAAAAGTAGTCTTGACCAATGAACGACTTCCTAATGAAATTGCAGGAAAAGTATCCAAAGTTATTGAAGCAGATTCAACTTCCATTGATCGCCTTTTAAGAAATGAATCTTTCCTTGCAGATCATGGATTTACTCCCGAAACTGCCATGACCGTTTTTATTCCAAATACCTATGAATTCTTTTGGAATCAGGATGCAGAAGCTTTTTTCGAAAAGATGTTAAAAGAGAATAAAAAATTTTGGGGTAAAAAAGATCGTAAAGCGAAAGCCGAAGGTTTGCAGATGAGCCCTCAAGAAGTCTATACACTAGCCTCCATCGTAGAGCGAGAAACCAATCAAAATGAGGAGAAGCCTACTATTGCTGGCGTTTATCTTAATCGCTTAAAAAAAGGCATGCTACTTCAAGCCGATCCAACGGTTGTTTTTGCTGTTGGACAATTTGATCTTCGAAGAGTTTTGAATAAACATCTGGAATATGACTCTCCTTATAATACTTACAAGTATACCGGATTACCGCCGGGACCAATCAGTATGGCAGAGATTAGCACAATTGATGCGGTGCTGAATGCAGATGATCACAACTATATTTTCTTTTGTGCAAAAGGAGATGGTACAGGTTATCACGCTTTTGCCAAAACGCTATCTGGTCATAATGCAAATGCCGCTCGTTATCGAAGAAACCTAAAAAAGAGGGGAAAGCGTTAATTTTTCGTTTTCATGCTCTAAAGTTGTGTAAATCAACTGACATAATTCTCAGGTTGCCAGCGTTGACACCTTTTTTTTCGTTACATTTAGAGGGACTCTAAATAACAATGAAAAACACCTTTTACATCCTATCACTTTTCTTTTTTCTATCTGCTTGTCAAACCGAGGAGCCAGATTTTACATCCATTAATGTAGAAGCTGCTTTCGAACCTTATGTTGCTTCTTTTATTGAAGAAGGGGCAAAACGTGGTTATGATATTGATTTTGAAGATACAGGTTTGACAATTCTTTTTGGAAATACACCAAATGCCAGTGCGTCTTGCTCAGAAATTGCAGGGCATGATTTCGGCTCGCATCGGATTTTGGTCAATAAAGATGCCTGGAACCTTTTGAATGATTCATTAAAACAGCGTTTGATCTTCCACGAATTGGGGCATTGCGAACTCAATCGGACGCATCGAAATGATAAATTTAATGATGGTAGTTGGAAGAGTATCATGCGAGGGGATCCTTTATCTGTAGAGGAAGAACAACTGCCTATTCCATATTTTGGTTTTCGAAAGCCATATTATATTGATGAATTGTTTGACGAGGAAGTAGCTTTACCTGATTGGGCCAATCTAAATTTTGACTATAATGAATTAGCACCGGAATCAAAAAACACCTTGATTGATCAGGCCAATATTTCTGTGCTTAATGATACCCTTGATCTGAATGTAGATGATTATGAATTAGAAATTGAATTGAAAACAGTTGCAGGGGATGATATTACCTGGATCGCCTGGGGGGAAGAAGAGCAACATTATTTTTTCTGGTTTCAGGAAAATGAGTTTCATTTTTCATCGAATTCTACTTTTCAAGGTCCTTTTCATTTTATGGAAAACGAAGATTTTAATTTCCGTGAAAGCCAAAAAGTTACGATTCGACAAAGCGGTGCTTTTTGTAAAGTCTTTCTCAATGAAAAATTCTTTTTTATAGTAGACCGCTTACCTGCTGATCTCTTTTTTCTGATCTCTTCTACCGAAAATGAACTCGAAATCAAATCCTATACGTTAAGCGAGATTTTGTAATCCATTCTTTCTATCTTGTCTGATATTTTTTGAACTGTAAAGTGTTCTTGCTAAAAAATAATTCAGATGAAAAACCATTGGATAACTTTTTGGATACTTCTTTTACCTGCTGTTGCTTTCTCACAAACAGCATCCTATTCTTCCATTGCTAGAGTACCATGGTTAAAAGGACCGAAAAAATTTAAACTTCCACAAGCGTTGGATGAAGTATCTGGCGTATATTTTAAAGCACCTGGTGATTATTGGTGGCATAATGATAGTGGCGCCGAACCCAAACTATATCGTACCGATCAATATGGAAAATTAATTAAAACGGTCCATTTAGATCAAATAAAAAATGTTGACTGGGAGGAATTGACCCATGATGATCAAGGGAATATCTATATCGGAGATTTTGGTAATAATAGGAATGCACGCAAAGATTTGAAAATTTATATTTATCATCCTGCAAAGAAAACGCTTGATTCTATTGCCTTTCATTATCCGGATCAAAAATTATTTCCACCACCTAAAGCCGAATGTAATTTTGATATGGAAGGCTTCTTTTGGTTTAAAGGTCAACTCCATTTGTTTTCAAAAAACAGATTAGGTGTAGGAGATTATTCCACCAAACATTATACATTAGAAGCAAAACCGGGAATACAAGAAGCTGTTTTAAAAGACCAAATAAATTTGAAAGATAGGGTAGTGACCGC
>CAYXQH010000342.1:0-6813 GCA_964467425.1 uncultured Saprospiraceae bacterium | reverse complement strand
TGGAATAGAATAGCAATTTTCCTAAGGACGTTTTATAATTATTATTTCAGCATGAAAATGCTTAAATTTCATTAAAATTATTGACAAGATATAACTTCTTGCTCGCAAAGCATTTTTACTATGAAAAAAAGATATGTCATTCCCGTCGTTTTAATAGCCGGATTTTTTTTAGGGCCAAAACCTGATTTTGAAGACTTTAATGGTCAGCTTAAACAGATTAGCATTCCGCTTAACGAATTAACGGATAAAATTACTGCGCAAGAAGCGAATATAAAGAATTTAAAACCAGGTAACCAATCAATGATCGTTTGGGCAGATTCTATTCGAAAAACCGAATATAGCATTGTTTATCTACATGGTTTTTCAGCAAGTCCCAAAGAGGGTGATCCTATTCACAAAGAATTTGCTAAACGCTATGGTGCTAATTTGTATGTACCAAGATTGGAGGGGCATGGTATAGAAGACGACAATGCTTTTAAAGACCTGACTCCAAAAGCATATATTGAATCAGCTAAAGACGCAATCGCCATCGGAAAACTATTAGGAGAAAAAGTTATACTAATGTCTTGCTCAACTGGCTCAACTTTAGCGCTTTACCTGGCAGGAGAAAACCCTGATGACTTTCATGGCTTAATCATGTACTCTCCAAACATTGACTTGCATGATGGTAAATCTGAAATGCTGACCATGCCCTGGGGAGGCCAGTTATCCAGCATGATCATGGGAGACAATATTACAGTCCCTAAGTTTAAAGACACAGATCTTGGAAAATATTGGACAGCCACCTATAGTACAAAGGGTGTGGTATCCTTAAAATATCTTCTTGAACATTCGATGACAGAAGAGGTTTTGTCCAAAGTAAAACAGCCTTATCTTTTGGGTTATTATTATAAAGACGAAACACATTTTGATGATGTAGTTTCTATAGATAAGATGAAATGGTTTCATAAAATATCTGCTACGCCAGCTAATCAAAAACGGTTGATTGCTTTTCCTGATGTCGGTGCACATGTCATGACCTGTGATATGGAAAGCAAAGATTTAGAAAGTGTTCGAAAGGAAAGCTTTTCTTTTGCAGAAGAGGTGTTAGGCTTAGTGGCTAAGTAATTATAAACCATATAAGATCATAGAAAAAAAGAAGCACTTCTTACGAAGCACTTCTTAAAAAGGATATTAATCAGCATCCCTACTGATTCCCACCCCCTACTAGTTATTCTTTCACAAATTTGGAATGCATCGATGATCCATTGTTGCCTGGGACAAACAAAAAGTATGCACCAGATGGCAGATCACTGATATCCAATTGTGTTTTATTAAAGCCTGCAGCTGTATCAAGATTCTTTGTTACAACAGGTCTCCCCATAAAATCATAGATATATAGCTCGACTTTTTTTGATTCTGTTGATTCAAATGATACATTTAATTGATTGTTTGCCGGATTTGGAAAGACCTCCATTGTTTGATTAGAATGCTTCGTTTGCATCAATTCATTAGCACTAGAGTTTTGATTAAAACTAAGCTGTATAGTTGTAGAGGCTTCATCATCTTCATCAGGCGTATTATCCGTATCGTTACCTGGCGTAGAATCCGGGTCTAATTTGCTAGATGTTAATACTTGAACAAAATTCGATACGGGTGCATCTTCAATAAGCGTAAACAGCGTCAAAACAAGCGTTGCCGATTCACCAGCTTCCAAAGTTCCTACATCCCATCTTTCAAAAAACAAGTTGTATTCTCCATTCGATGTTTCATCGCTCGTATAAACCATTCCTTCTGGCAAACCTGCACTGACTGTTATATCCGATGCAGTGGAAGGGCCATCGTTAGTTAGGATAATCTCATAAGGTACTTGCTCGTATTGGCCATAACTAAGAGCCGGTGTAGAAATTGAAATCGACAGATCTGCTGTATCATCATTTCCATTATTATCATTTTCAACTAATTGTCCACTACATTCCCCTGTTCCCGTATGTGGCATAGCTACATAAGGAAATTCGTTTTTAAAATCCAAATCATTCTGCTCCACTCCTGTAGAAAAGGTAAGCACATCTAAAAGTTGCTGGGTTACTGGGTTCGGATCTCCGGCAGTATAATCATCATACCATAAACCTATAGCTGCAAGTGCAACTCCTCCAACAGCTTGTAATTCGATTCTGGTAACATCATCTTCCAATCGACGTCCATTTGGAAAGCCATCCATATTCGGAATAAATTGTAGCGATGCATCTTGATTATAAGCTGGATCTGTCAATCCAAGAACAGCCGCTGCAACGATACCTAATGAACTAAACGCAGGATCATCCCGATCGGTCACAGGCACTGCCATATTCAATCGAAGCATATCTCCTCCATTGGGTATAAAATTATTGATAAAAGGTTTTCCCGCAGCCAGGGGATTACCACCTTTCCCTGTCGCTAATTGATAAGGCGGAAAGTTTGGAACTCCTGTATGGAAAATAGGCCAAAGGTCTACTGATCTAGGTTTTCCCGCAGCTGGTAAAAGTAGGGTTCCAAAAATAGCATCATCTAATGCCGTTCCAGCAACAGCCGGACTTCCTTTCAAACTAAATAATCCATCATTTCCATTTCCAAAATCAAATCCTTGTAAAGCATCTCTTTGAATACGTAGAGGCGTAAAAGAAGGCACTGCCGTTCCAAACAAATCATCATCCATATATAGGCCTAGTTCTGGATTGTAGAAATATTCATCTAAGGTAGTTTCTGTAATTTCATCATATGGAGTAAGAGAATTCCAAAAATCTTTTTGTCCAATTGGAAGAACCGCTTCATTCGTTAACGGCATTCCTAATCGTGAAACTTGTATCCAATCACCACTATGTGTTTCTCCACCAGCGCTTAATGTTCGAATAGCTCGTCTGCTCGCAGAAGCCCAAACACCGATGACATAATCACTGTCCAAAATAGAAGTAGGAACAGTTGGAGCACTAGATTTTAATAAATCAGCAATTGGTACTTGAATGACGATTGAACTTACATTATAACAAGCAACACCATCACGATTTTCACCAGACTGACGAGGCGCATCACCCAGATCAAAAATTCCTCCTAGGTCTACAAAAAACGGATCATCCGCAGGACCAGCATATACTTTTTCTCCGGTAGAAGAAGTCATAATTGCTTGCTGAACCAAAGCATCATATGTTGTATTCAATCCGACACCAGATTCGATAGAACGCTCCCCGATATAAGGTGGAGGGACAATACCATTTATAATGATTGGAAAGAAGGTCAAGCCGCCATCAGTCGACTTCTCTAAAGTGTAAGTAGTCTTCAAATTTTGAGCTCCTAATCGAATATTAAAAAAGGTGGTAGGATCTTCATTTACTTTTGAAAAGGTAAAGCGATAGGTCACTTCATCCCCTGGAATAGAAGCATCATTATCAACATGGATTTCATATCGAATATGCTCTCCAAAAGAAGCATAATTTGGACCACCATGCGGTAATTGCAAAGGGATATAATTGGCAATTATAGTAATCGTATTTGGGTCATCGGGGCTCCTGAACGCATACAAATCTGTATTGTCTGCAAGCGGATCGTTGGCGATTAATGGCGCTTCCCTATGACTCGAAGCATCGATACTATTTAGTATTCCAATCATGGAAAACACCACTAAAAAAATAGCTTTTTTAAAATGAATAAATCTTGACATGAGTAATTTTTTATTGAAATGAGAAAATAGGATAAAACAGCGCATAGGAGTTATAGTCATCAAAAAGGCAAAAACACCTATTCGACTGAATATCAATTGATTAAATTTATTTTATTATTTCTTTCTCGTAAAGGATAAACTTGGATTCAGCGCACTTAATTCAGGAAATATAGCGCCGGTTTTCAAAGCCTTTTGAGCATGATTCTTTGCTAAATCATTTGCACCTTCCTCCTGATAGATCAATGCTAATAGTTTGTTGACTTCAACATTATCAGGGCGCTTTTTATACTCCTTTTTTGCATAAGACAAAGCCTTTTTCGAATCTTCAAATAAATCAAGATAAAGGCTGGCATATTCCATATTCATATTATGGCCACTGCTTACATCGTCTTCTAACATGAGTAGAATCTCTTTTTTAATTTTCACCAATTCTTCATGGCGATTTTGCCTCTTAAAAAGTACTGCCATTTGTTCATAGAAACCTACCTCTGGTATAATATCTATACTTTCTAAAAGAATCGATTCTGCTTTATCTTCTTCCCCTTTTTCAAAATAAACCTGAGCCAATGCAGCGAGTGCAAAAGGATAGTTTTTACGTTCTTCTAAAACCAATTCGAATTGCTGCTGCGCTGCTACTAAATCATTCTTTTTTTGATGTAAATTCCCAAGGGTTAATCGAGCCCAGGCAGTTTGTTCTGTTCCAGGATATCCAGCAGCGACGGCTAGGTTCATGGCTTCAATAGCACCGTGTATATCCCCATGTAATTCACGCAGATAAGACACCCGAGAATAGCTTCGCAGGTCCGGACGAATATTGATCATTTTGTCTGCCATTAAAACAGCATTTTCATAATCTCCTAGTTCCACAAAAGCATCCACCAAAACGCCATAAATCTGCGCATTATATGGATTTAGTAATTGCGCTTTTTTACCAAGTGCTAATGCCGTTTGAAATTCGTGTTGGGAAAGCATCACAGAAGCTTTTAAAGAAAGTAATTGAAATTCCTGGTCATCGGTTTTATCTTCAACGGACAATCCTTTGTTTAATACTTTCAAAGCTCCCGGATAATAATGTCCATGCTCTCCAGTAATTCGAGCTTCATTAATAAAGACTTCTGCAAGTTTAAGATAGGCATCCACATTTGTCTGATCTTTCGAAACCTTGAGTAAAGCAGCTGCATAACTATTTTGCACACGCTCCCACTCTTTTCCGTTTTGAATAAATTCATGGCGATCCAACAAGCTTGGCGTAATAGAAGAATGGACTTCTTGTTCTTTTTGAGATTTGGTACATGCTGAAAAAAGAACCATAAAAATCAACAAGGTTAAAGTAATTCGTTTCATCATTTAGTTTTTTTTAAATGTAAAAAGTATACCCTTGAGTAAATACAATATTTTACCAGGCCACCTGAGGTCATTTCAAGGGCATACTAGGTTTTTAGAAAAGTAACAGATGGAAGAATATTTAGAATTTTCTAGCTGTCAATTCTACTTACGAGAAAAGGTTGGAAGGTGGATTTATTTTTTTGAAAATTTTTAATCTTTATTTTTAAAATAGTAGCTGGATAGTTTTGACACAGAGTCTCACAGAGTGTTTATCTGTTTTTTTATTTAATTATTACAGTAATAAAGAAAGGATGGAAGGTCATTTAGGTGTCAGAAATAACGACTAGTTCATTCAAATTAGGAGCAGGATTTCCGTCTGGCAATTCTAATGTAACAGCAAAAGCCCCAGCATTTTCAATAAATGGTACATTGATGAGAGTATCTCCATTATTGAGGATTTCAAAATTCCCCATAGAGACAGGCTGGCCATTTACAAGCGCCCAAAGTTCGTATTTTTTATTGGAAGGTGCAGCTGCAAGAGAGCCTACGTTCAGATAGGATTTTTTAGAGGTTGCATTATAAAAAACAGTAGCTAAAGCTTGTTCGCCTTTCATTTCATACTGTTGGTTATTCGTATTTAAAAGCACCTCCATTTGTTCGTTCAGTCGATTAATTCGTTCATCTTTATCATTACAATCAGCCTGCAACTCCTGGAATGTAGATTTTTGGTCTTCCAGCATTTTCTGTGTTTTCTGATTTTGGCTATAAAACCACCAGGATAAAATTAACGCGCCAATCAATAAAGCACCTAATAAATACGACCATAAACCAGCAGATTTTTCAACAGGCTTATCAGCGACTGGATTTGGCAAATCTCTTGGCGTGTTTTCAATTTCGCTCATGATACTTTCCTCCAATCCACTAGAAGCCTTTATTTTATTTGCTTCAGCATACTTTTCTAAAGCTTTTTCAATGGTTTCTACCTCTTTTTTTATTTCAGGATATTGATCCATATACTGCTCTACTTCCTTGCGATCCTTTTCGGAAACAAGTCCAAGAACGTACTGTTCTAAAATACCAGATGATATGTATTTTTTGATATCCATCATTAAATTAGAATCAATATTGAAATTAAAATTAAAAATACCAAAAGTTTATCAGCGTAGTCTTTCCCAAGTTTACTACGTAATTCGTTAATCGCTGTTCTAAGTCTTGTTTTAACTGTACCGAGAGGGATGCTGAATTCTTTTTCTATTTCTCGCTGAGAATAACCTTGAAAATAAACCAGATCAATTAATTTTCGGTATTTCTCATCTAAAGAATTTATTACTTCTTTCAAACCAGAATCTGCAATTTGAGACGCTGTAGAGCCTAGCTTATCACTATTTACGAAGTTTTCCACACTTCCGGTTTTCTGACCTTTTCGGAAGTCAGCGGAACGAACTTTGTCAATAGCCGTATTCCGAGCAATATTAGCAAACCAGGTAAATAATCGTCCTTTAGATGCATCATACTGCGCTGAATACTTCCAAATTTTCACAAAGGTATCCTGTAATACTTCTTCCGAAATTTCTCTGGATTGAACCACCTTATATATTAAACCTAATAAAGTATCCCCATAATTTTGATAGGCCAAACGAATAGCTTGCTTATCTCCTTTTTGGAGTAAGCTTACAATCTTTGCTTCTATATTGTTTTCAGTTTGGATATTTAAAAAGTTTAATTTTCCAAAAATAATAAAACTTTGGAAATCCTTTTGCTTTTAATTCTTCATACGTAATGCTAAAGACATCAAAAAAAATCACTTGCAATTT
>CAYXQH010000341.1:2149-6844 GCA_964467425.1 uncultured Saprospiraceae bacterium | reverse complement strand
GTTGGATTATGATTTCTTATGCAGGAATCGATGGAATTAAAACCATTTCTGCAGTGGGAGGATTTCCTACCTTATTTTTAACGATTGGGATTATTTTTGCCTGGATTAAAATCTTGTTGAATCAAAAGATATTTACAAATACCACAGATTAATTAGACTTATGGGAAGTTAAATATTAATAATCCATTTTAACAATACTTGCTCATTTGCTTGACTTATTTTTTTATATTTACTTAAACTAAAAATAAGCTTATGAAAAATCTCATCCCCCTAGCCCTCATTTTTGCATTTCTAACCTCAGAAATTGTACTTCAAGCCCAAAACTTACGTTGGTCTGTTGAAGGAAATTTTGGATTAAGTGAAGGAATTAGCAAAACTACTACTCCGGATGATATCATCTTTTTTAACTATCCTGAATTTGAACCTTCTCCAAAACTTATGATTAATTATGGTGGAAATCTTGAAATCAAAATAGGCAAAAAAAGTGCTTTTAAGACAGGTTTACATTTTTTCACTTTTAAAAATTCAGAACGAGCTGAAATCGATTTATTCGTTTCTACCGGACCAGCCTCTATACCTATTTCTGATCCCCAATTTGTACAAGTGCTGAAACAAAAATTTAAATTTTCTTACTTTGGTATTCCAATTTCTTACAAATATCAATATAAAAATATAGGTTTTGATCTTGGCTTCCAGGCGTTATTCTTTTTAAATGGTAATTTCAGCTCTACTAGCGAGATTTATATTGAGGGTGAATTAAGCTCCGGTAGTGCCCCGTTTACAGCAGAAAGCGAACTTGATTTTAGAAAATTAAATGTTGGCCCAAGCTTAGGTATATCTTATGATTTAAATCAACGGTTCAGCATTCAATCCACTTACTATTATGGATTAACCAACCAATATAAAACGGAGAACAATTCTCCTTTTGAACCACGCCGATATCTTCAATTTTTAAATCTTGGTCTTCGATACTATTATTAGATATTTATGGAAAAGATAAGTTACAGGATTGGAGATTCAAAAGACTTAGAAGCTATAGCAAATCTTCATGCTCAAAGTTGGAGTGACCACTATCGCGCCAGTTTCAACCACACTTATCTGGATGGGCCTGTTTTCGAAGATCGTCTTTCTGTCTGGAAGGAACGATTTTCTGCCCCTTCAAAAAACCAACACATCATTCTCGCTTTTCACAAAGACCAACTTTGTGGATTTATTTGTGTTTACCTGAATAAAGATGAACACTATGGAAGCTTAGTGGACAATCTTCATGTTTTAAAAAGCTATCAGGGACATGGTATTGGAAAAACACTTT
Source organism: uncultured Saprospiraceae bacterium (assembly GCA_964467425.1). Lineage (GTDB taxonomy): Bacteria > Bacteroidota > Bacteroidia > Chitinophagales > Saprospiraceae > JAHDHW01. Next base: position 5,532 of record CAYXQH010000341.1, on the reverse strand, counting down.
TGAAAAAGGGAGCCCAATATATTTTTCAACATGCTAAAGGCTCAAAATACTATTTGTATGTTTTAAAGAGTAATGATCAAGCAATCACTTTTTATAATCGAATGCATGGAATCAAAGATGGTGTTGAATTATTTGAAACCCCTGGCGGAGGACATTCAAAAGTTTATCGTTTTGTTTGGAATCAGAACCAAGTCTAAGTAGTCTGTAAACTCATAGATAAAACAATGACGAAAGCAGCACCTTAACTAAAAGGTACTGCTTCCTATTAAGAGGGGTTAAACTCCTCTATATCTTAGAATATTTTATTCTATTTATTTACCGCCTTGCAATTCATCCTGCAACTTGTTCAAGGTTTCCCAATCACCATCAGCAGCTAATTTGGACTGTCGTGGCCAGCTACCTGGATCATGCATTTGATATCTAGGACCTGCAGCTTCAAGGATTCTTTTTATTGCAGCAACATCAGCTTTCGCTAATTGTCTCCAAGTTTTGATACCACCTTCATTCAATAAACCTTCAATTTTAGGACCGATTCCTTCAATCTTTTTAAGGTCATCTTTTAACGATGGAGGAGCAACTGGAGCAGCATGATGCTCAGCAGTTTTGATGTTTAATTTCCAGGAAACGAGTCTTCCTGAATCTCTTGGCATTGTATCGCTAATTTTCATCGTCCATTTTCCTTTAGCTTTTTCACCATTTAATGCGCTTAGATCATCTACAGAATAAGTCTTGTTAATTTCCTTTCCAGCTCCACCAATTCGATCATGTAATTTAACTTCTTTTCCAGAAGGTGCTGTCAATACTAAAACAAGATCTCCAACATGGCCATGTTCTACTTTCACATCAGCAGAGATGGACTCAATGGCTCCAAACTGATGACAATACTGAACACTTGATAAATCTTCTTTGTCTTCGATAAATACTTCCGATTTTTTAGAATTTGCCAAAGACCAGTGCAATTCCCAATCTACTAGTGTTCCATCATCTCTTGTTGCATTGTCAACTACTTTGATAGACCAATTTCCTTTAGATTTACCTCCAAGAAGATCATTCATCATATCACCAGAAAAAGTTTGTTTGATATCCTTTCCCGGACCTCTTCCAGAACCTAAAACTTTTACTGTTTTACCATTTGGTCCGGTTAAGTCGATACTAACATCACCAGCATAAGGGTGCTTGACATTAACTTTTAATGTAACAGCTTTCACTGTCAAATCTCTTTGAAACTTAATAGTATCCACCACTCCATTCGGGTCATTATCGGGGATAGCTTTTTTAATAATTCGTTTTTTAGAATATTCCATTTCTTTTACTATTATTTTTCTATTATAAAATTATTTTCCTCCATCAAGGATATCTTGAAGCTTTTTCAATTCTTCCCATTTTCCATCTGCAGCCAATTTTGATTGTTTTGCCCATGAACCTGGGTCATGCATTTGAAATCTAGGACCAGCTTCCGTCAATATTTTTTTCACAACACTAGCTTTTGTATCAGCTAATTTTCGGAAAGTAGAAATACCACCTGCATTTAGTAATTTTTCAATAGCAGGCCCGATTCCTTCGATCTTTTTCAAGTCATCTTTTGCTACTTTAGAAGCTTTTACTTTTCCTTTCAATTCTCTTCGTTCCACAACTTTTCCTTCTTTTTTATTCCTGGTCTCTCCTACCACTTTTTTAGAAACCTGGACAGTGTTTAAGCCTTTCATCATTGATTCAAGCGTACTAAAATCAATAGATTTTACGACTTCTACTTCTTTGATGATTTCGACAGGTACTTCTTTAATGATTTCAATCTCTTTGATTACTTCAACTGTTTTCGGCTTAGCTTTAAGCTTCACTTTGTAATCGTCAATTCGTTTGTTTAATTTCTTGTTTTCTTTTAAAAGATCTTCATACATCCCTTGCCATTTTGCAGCCTCTTTTCTATCAACTACTCTTTTTTTAACGATCTTTTCTTTTACCACTCCTACCTCTTTCACGAGTGTAATTTCTTTAATCACTTCAACCGGCACTTCGACTTTCACTTCGACTTCTTTAATAATTTCCTTTTCTATAATAACCGGTACTTCTTTGATTACTTCTACCTTTTTAACTTTTTCTATTCTACGAACCACTTCAACTGGCACTTCTTTGATCACTTCTACTTTGACCACTTTTGGTTTCACTTTAGCTCGGACAGCAACTTCTTTTTTAGAAACAACTTTTTTAGTTCCTTGTCTTCTAAAAGCCGGACTCTCTTTTAATACGGTTTCATAGGCTGCCGTGGCTTGCGCAATATTCACCTTGGCAGTTTTGCTAATTTTCTTTATGAGATTATTCTTTTCGATCATAATATTTGTTTTTACTTTTTTTTCTTAAAAAAAGATGGTTAAGCAAAAGCTTGCTCAACCATCTATATTTTCTAACTTATTTTCTACCACCGTCTAGCTCGTCCTGCCACTTTTTCAATTTATCCCACTGACCTTTAGCAGCCATTCCTGATTGTCTAGCCCAAGTTGAAGGACTATGCATTTGGAAACGTGGTCCAGCATCACTTAGAATTTTTCTAAGTCTGTCAACTTTTGCACTTGCTAAATCTTCAAAGGTGATGATACCATCTTTATTCAGTAGTTTTTCAATAGCTGGACCGATACCTTCCACTTTTTTCAAGTCATCTTTTTTGGCTTTCGCTCGACCAGTAGCTTTCACCTTTTTCGTTGCTTTTTTAGCAGCAGGTTTTGCCTTCGGTTTCGCTTTTGCCTTAGCCTTCGGTTTCGAAGTAGCTTTCGCTTTTACTTCTCTACGCTCAACCACTTTTCCTTTTCCTTTTGTAGATGTTTCGCCGACAACCGTCTTCGATACCTCAACCGTACCCATATTCATCATCATCTTACGAAGTGCATCCATGTCTACCTCTTTAACAATTTCCACTTCTTTAATGATTTCTACCGGCACCTCTTTGATTACTTCAATCTCCTTGATCACTTCGACGATTTTTTCGACCTCTTTGATCACTTCGACTGGTACTTCCTTGATGACTTCATTGATAATCTCAATTTCTTTAATCACCTCAACAGGTTTTTCAACAATCTTCTCCACTTCTTTAATCACTTCAACCGGCACTTCTTTGATCACTTCTTTCTCTACAATCTTTTCGACTTCTACCTCTTTAATGACCTCAACTGGTTTTTCAACAATCTTCTCTACCTCCTTGATTACTTCAACCGGTACTTCTTTGATTACCTCTTTAACAACCTCATTCACAATCTCGATCTCTTTGATCACTTCAACTGGCTTCTCAACAATCTTCTCTACAATCTTTTCTACCTCCTTGATCACCTCAACCGGTACTTCTTTGATCACTTCTTTCTCTACAATCTTTTCGACTTCTACCTCTTTAATGA
>CAYXQH010000341.1:0-2049 GCA_964467425.1 uncultured Saprospiraceae bacterium | reverse complement strand
CCTCGACTGGTTTCTCAACAATCTTCTCTACCTCTTTGATTACTTCAACCGGTACTTCTTTCGTGATCTCATTAACGATTTCAATCTCTTTAATGACTTCGACAGGTACTTCTTTGATTACTTCCACCTCTTTTTCTACAATCTTCTCTACTTCTACTTCTTTAATCACTTCCACTTCTTTAGGTTTAGCATCATAAAGTCCCTGAAGGTCAGCAAATTTAGTTTTATGAGAATCAAAGTCTCCCTGTAATGTCAGATAAAGTGCTTTCTGACCATCGAAGTCTCCTTGTAATCCACTATACTTCGCTTTCCAATCGTCGCGATCTTTCTCCATTGGACCGTACTTCGCTTTCCAATCATCACGATCTTTTTCCATTGGACCATACTTCGCTTTCCAATCATCGCGATCTTTTTCCATTGGACCATATTTCGCTTTCCAATCATCGCGATCTTTTTCCATTGGACCATATTTCGCTTTCCATGCATCACGATCTTTCTCCATTGGTCCGTATTTCGCTTTCCAATCATCACGATCTTTTTCCATGGAAACATATTTCGCTTTCCAATCATCATATTCAACCTGCAGATTTCCATAAGCAGTTTTCTGACTGTTATAATCTGTTTCAAGGTTTACAAATTTAGTTTTATAACCATCATAATCAGATTGAAGGTTAGCATATCTAGTTTTATAACCGCTATAATCAGACTCTAAATTAGCATAGAGTGATTTTTGACCATCATAATCTGACTGAAGCGTTCTATAGTTAGACTTATGCGTACTAATTTCAGCATCGAGTTCTTCAACTCTGGATCCAAATAAACTTCTCGCAGCCAGCCATCCAAGCAAAGCAGCCCCAAGCATCAATAATAATGGTAGCCACCAACAAATACATAAAAAAGGCATATCTATATTTTTTTAAATTTTTAAATTAATGTTATTTCAATATTACTTCGACCCGTCTGTTCAAAGCTCTTCCTTCTGAAGTATCATTCGTGGCAACAGGATTAGCTTTACCAAATCCTTCACTAGACATTCTGTCATTATTGATACCGACATTTCGAACAATATATTGTTGAATACTTGCTGCACGATCTCTTGATAATTTTCGATTAGCACTTGATCCACCTCTTGAGTCAGTGTGACCACCTACAGCAAGGCTTGCTTCAGGAACACGACTTAAGTAATAATTCAGATCTGTAAAATCCTGTCGGATTTGAGCAGTAAGTTTTGGATCATCAGAATTGGTATCAAAGTATAAGGTAATAGGCTTACCAAAAAGACGTTCTTTGATTGCCGCTAATCTTCCATCATCAGAAACGGCGTCTCCAAAGCTATATCCGATACCATTATTAAAGGTATCAATTCGAATGAGTGAACCAGCAGCAGCACCTGCACCATTAACAGCAGTACCTCCATCTCCAGCAGCGATAGCATCTCTGATTTGAGCATCCGTTCGACTATCTGCGACTTCACAGATTTCATCTCCAGAGTTCATCTTTCTGCTTGAAACGTTGATTTGACCAGCAGGAACCCCCATACCCGTTAAAATATTTTTAATAGTGGTGGCTCTAGCCATTCCCATATCCGTCAAAGCACCTGAATAGTTTTCTCCATCCAAATACCTTCCGGTAATTGTTAAAGACCTATTTGCGTTGTTGGAAAGGTACTCCGCAGCACCTTTAAGTGCATTATCCGTACTTGTACCATAAGTTAAATTACTGAAGCTTGACTCTAAAAATCGGATATTTGGAAATCCTTTGGAATCAAATGCTGAGGCATCTTTTATTAAAGCAATATCACATGATTCTTTCTCCACAGGTGCGGCAGCAACAACGGCAGGGGCAGGATTGCAAATATATTTTTTGCATAGCCAATAGCCGAGTATGAACCATAAGAGCAATAATAAAAGCCAAAACAGAAGCGATCTTCGCATAGTTGTAAAATTTGTTAGTATTTAATTGATAATATAAAATCTCTTAATACAGATATGCATTAAGGATTTGAATTCAAATCTTAATTTTGGTTTGAAAAGGGGTAATAAATGAAAC
>CAYXQH010000340.1:0-6845 GCA_964467425.1 uncultured Saprospiraceae bacterium | reverse complement strand
CATTCTTGGAAAATCATGATTATCTAAAAAGATATTAATCCACCCGCCTTGGTCTATAACCTTATCCCATTCTTTAAAAACTTTTTTAAAATCTAAAAAGCTTTTTTCAATCACATCAAATCGTCCACCGTCTCCGTGGTCAATAAACATGTGTCCAAAATGAAAAATCATATTGAGTTCTTTCCGATCTGCTCCCACATAAAGCGGTGCCAGTTCTTTGGTAATTCCTGGCCCCTCTCCCACTGTCATCACATCATAATGTTGCAATACTTCTTCGTGCATCTCTTGAATATACTCATGTACTCTTGGTCCGTTCGAATATAAATCTTCAATCAGCTGGTTAAAATTACTGAGGTCACCATCTGGAAAATCCATATATTTTGAAATCAAAGGAATGACATCCATTCGAAACCCATCAACGCCTTTATCTAACCAAAACCGCATGAGTTTATAGATTTCTTGTCGGACTTTTGGATTTTCCCAATTGAGATCAGGTTGTTTTTTTGTAAAAAGATGAAGGTAGTATTCTTCGGTTTGTGGATCATATTCCCAGGCATCTCCAGCAAAAAAAGATTTCCAATTATTCTTTTCTTTTCGCCAATGATAATAATCCCGATACGGATTGTCTTTAGATTTTCGAGATTCCTGAAACCAGAAATGTTCATCTGATGAGTGATTAACTACCAAATCCATTAATATTTTCATCCCCCTCGAATGCACGCCTTCTAATAATTCATCAAAATCTTCCATCGTTCCAAACTCATCCATAATAGCACAATAATCACTGATATCATAGCCATTATCATCATTCGGAGATTTAAAGACAGGGCTTAGCCAAAGGATATCGACCCCAAGCTTTTTTAAATAATCCAGTTTTTCGATAATCCCTCTCAGGTCACCGATTCCATCATTATTACTATCGTTAAAACTACGTGGGTAAATTTGATATATCACACTTTCTTTCCACCAGGTCTTCATCAAACATGTGTCGTTAAAAGTAAAAAGCGATGGGCCGTCCAGCTCTTTTCACCAGGTTAAAAATATTTTTAGGAGAAATATTGGTAGCAAGAATATGTTTAAACATACTCTAAAAGCAAGGTAAGGAAAGAAAATGATTTTTCAGAATAATTTTAAGGATTTGCTTAAGCATTCCATTGTACTATAAAGGCAGCAGCACTCAAAAATAAACAGAGCGGTATATATAATTTTGAATCCATTTTTGCGAACTCCGAATTTTTAATCTTTTTAAAAATGCCGACATATTTAAACTCTCCAACTGCTCTCAGGAAAAAGATCCCTCCTATTACCCAGAGTCCGTAATTTAATATCCAATCGGGCAGAGCTAAAGAGAAAAAATCTAATCGGACTAAAAATAACAATGCCATTGCTAAAAGGCCAAAAGCAACAATAAGCGTTGGAAGAATTCCCGGAATCTTTATTTCTTCATCTTCCCTTGTTTTTGGAAACGTAGCACCTAGCCCCCATTTTCCACCAAAAGCCCAATAGAAATGAATAGTGCCAATAACTAATAAAGTAAGCGCAGCAGAAAAACCAAAAATTAAAACAAGCATAGTATTTTGTTTTATATAATAACAAACTATTTCTAGTTAAGTTTTTTATACTAAAATGCTTCAAAAAAAGGCTCATAATCTAAGATCATGAGCCTTTTAATAAGCTTTTATTTTCAAGTTTTAATCTAAATAGCTAAAACTCAATTTTAGAATTTACTCCTTTTAAAAAAGAAATAAAATGGTATCCCAGCAACGAGAACTAAAGAAGCCCATCGTGTTGGTCCAGGAATTTGAGTAAAGGTAATATAAACGAAGGCCAGACAAGGTAATATATACAGCAATGGAACTATTGGATAGAGCGGAACTTTTACAGATCGAACTGTATCTGTCAATTTATACCTAAAAACAAATATTGAAATACCTGCCAAGGTCATAAAGAATATATCCATGAAAGTAACGAATGCCATGAGATCTGAGAGTTTGTCAAAAGCTAATACTAAAAAACAAGCTACCAGTGACTGAGTCAGCATTGCTACAACCGGTGTTTTGTATTTAGGGTGAATATATGCCAAACGTTTAAAGAAAATTTTATCTCTTGCCATTGCAAAATAAATCCTTGGAGCCGTGACTGTATAAATTCCAATTGTACCAAATACAGATAAAGCCACCATAATAGATATTGCTTGTCCTCCCCAACTTGGATAAACTTTAGTCAAAGCATCTGCTGCGACAGTATTCGTAGAGGTCAATTCTGGCAATGGCAGAAGTAGCATATAAACATAATTGATCAAGACATACATAGTCGTCACAATTAGCACACCATAAACCATTGCACGAGGGACCGTTTTAGAAGCATTAATTGTTTCGCCGGATAGATAAGTAGAATGATGCCAGCCTCCAAAAGAAAAGAATACACCTACTAATCCAACAAAAATTACTGTCATTAAATTATCTGGTGTATTTGAAAATGTAAATTCAAAAGTATTGACATCATTTGAATTAACGAACCAAATTCCTAGGACAATAATTGCCAAAATGGCTAATAATTTTAGGCCGGTAAAAAGATTGGTAAAAACTTGAATGATATTAACACCAAAAATATTTATTCCAGTCAACAAGAGAATGATACAAATTGCCAATATTTCAGCGCCTGTAATTTTAAGTCCCCAAGTTCCGTAAATCATTAAATCCATACCTAATTCTTGAAAAACAGGAAACCCTGTCGCCATATACTCTCCAAATATCTCTGCTAGAAAAGCTAGTGCCCCGGTATTAATAACCAATAAAATTACCCAGCCATATAGAAAGCCTACAAAATCACCGTAAGCTTCTTTTAGATAAACATAAACTCCACCAGATTTTGGAAATAAAGCCCCTAATTCCGAAAAAGTCAACGCGCCCATCATAGACACCAAACCACCTAAAAACCAAATACATAAAACCAAGGCATGGCTATCTATTCCTTTCGCTACATCTCCTGGTGCTTTGAAAATCCCTGCGCCAATACAACAGCCTACTGCTATCATCGTCAGGCCATAAAGGTTAATTCGTTTTTTTAATTCAGACATGAATCATGTGGTTATGTGGTTATGTGGTTATGTGGTTATGTGGTTATGTGGTTAATGATCAAAAATTACTCGTTATTGGTTTTATTTGATGACTCATTATATACTTTTTCCACCATTGGTCTTACCAGAGCTTTCCATCCTTCGTAGCCTTTTGCATTCATATGGAGTTTATCTTCTACAAAAATGGAAGGATCAGGTTCTCCAGCTTCAGTAAGCATTACGGTACTACAATCCAGATAGTAACGATCATCTTTTGTGTTGATATATTCTTGAATCATGGCATTTCCTTTCTGATATTTTTCCCAAAGGTTCCACCTGTTTATGGATGGCTTCATCGAAATAAAGATTAATTTAGTTGTTGAATCTTTTGCGCGAATCATTCCATCTAATTTTTTAAAAGAATTAAGAACCTGCTCCGGAGTTGCGCCATCTGAGATGTCATTTTCTCCGCAATACAAGACAATTAATTTTGGATGATAAGAAAAGATTATTCGATCTGCATAATGAATAACCTCTGGAAGTGTCGACCCACCAAATCCTCTATTGATCACCGGAATCGGATCAAAGTCCAGACCTAGTGTAGACCACATTCGGATACTGGAACTCCCAGTAAACAATACTTCATTTGCTCTTACCGTTCTGGAAGAATCTTCTTTTTCCATATTACTGATCGCTTGATCAAACCGATTAATAGGATTACCTGCATAAGAAATTTCTACCGGAGTAGATTCCGTAACCGCTGTATTGGTTGAGGTTGGCGGTGTATCTGTACCGCTGTTACAAGCCAAGCAAAAAAGTAAAGCAAAAAATGAGAAGAATTGAATTTTCATAATTGTCTTTAAATTTAGGAGAAACTAAAAACTAAAGGGATCACCCATTTTGATAGTACGGCAATAAATAAAATTGCAATTATATTTAGGATCACTCCTGCTTTGACCATTTGCGCCACTGTTAAATGTCCACTCGCAAAAACGATTGCATTTGGCGGCGTTGACATCGGTAACATAAACGCGCAACTCGCAGCAAGGGTAACTGGAATCATTAAATATAAAGGGTCAATTTCAGTTCCTAAAGCAATCCCCGCTACCACCGGAAGAAAGATCGTTACTAAGGCAACATTCGACATGACTTCCGTCAAAAATAAAGATACTGCCGTTAATCCCAAGATAATTAAAAACCCAGAAATATCCGCATCCTCAAACTGGCCACCGATCAGGTCTATCAGTCCAGTTTCGGAGAGTGCATTTGCTAAACTTAATCCTCCTCCAAAAAGCAAAAGAATACCCCAAGGTAATTTCTCTGTATCTTTCCATTCCATTACAAATTTTTCAAACTTCAAATTTAGTGGCACCACAAATAAGCTAATCGTAGCAATCAAAGCAATCCCAGTATCACTCAGTTTTATAGGTAATTCTAAATATTTAAAAAAGGAATTGATTGGCACTCGCATCATCCAGGAAATTGCGGTACCAATAAAAATGATTAAAACTAATTTTTCTCCTCTGCTAAGTCTGCCCAATTTTTCTACTTCGTTTTCAATCAATTTTTGAGCTCCTTCAAATCTACCCAGTCGATTTGGATATAAAATTTTTACAAGAAAAAAATAAGTAACTGAAATAAGGATAGCTGCAAAAGGAACGCCGATTATCATCCATTTTGCAAAACTAATATCGTATTTATAATGCTCTGAAATATACCCAGCTAAAACGGAGTTAGGCGGTGTTCCAATAATTGTAGCTGTACCACCAACATTGGCAGCATAGGCAATGCCCAGCATCATAGCAACTGCAAAATTTCGCATCCCTTTCCCCTTATGAACTGCCTCCCCTTTTGACAATAAACTGATTACAGAAGCTGCGATTGGAAGCATCATAACAGTAGTAGCAGTATTACTAATCCACATGCTCAATAGTGCAGTAGCAAGCATAAATCCTAAAATAATTCCATTTGCATTGGTACCGGTAATCTTTACAATATTCAAAGCAATACGGCGATGAAGATTCCAACGTTCCATGGCTAGAGCAACCATAAATCCTCCCATAAACAAGAAGACAATTGGATTGGCATAAGGGGCAGAAGCTGCTTTGATATCCATGACTCCCAAAAGTGGTAAAAGCACCATAGGTAATAAAGCAGCAACAGGTATCGGTACCGCTTCGGTCACCCACCAGACTAACATAAATACAGCTATTGCGATAACTTTCCAGGCAGGTGTGCCTAATAATTCAGGAGCTGGAATTATTAAAAGGATTAAAAAAAGTAAAGGGGCAAGGAATAATCCTATTTTTTTTGACACGAAGAGCAAGTTGTTAAGTAAATAAGTGACTAAGTTAACAAGTTTTGTTATAAATACTCCCCTACTTACTTAGTCTCTTTAAAACTTGATCTTTTATTTATTTTGACCAATATTTTTAGGGCTGGTCGTGATTCTTTCTTTTATAAGGTTACCAACTTTCTTGCCTTGGTCTACACCGTAGTCAATTGCAGGTCGATAATGAATTCCTCCATATAATCGACTCACAGCAGCTTCCGCACTTGCATCTAAAAATGATTTGAAGGATCGAGGAGGCAATCCATATTCTACTTCTGTACTGTCAACAAAAGCAAAGCTATCTCCAAATAAACCTGTCAAGGCTACTGCCGAGGCAGTCGAAATAACAGAATGCCCAGAAGTATGCTCAGGAAATGGAGGGGTCTGTAAAGTAGGTTGCCAATTTTCATCAATGTAACTATTGATTACGGTCTCCGGACGTACCAAGTTACTTTTATATTTTTCATCCCAACAACTTATAAAAGCATCAAATAAATTGATAGAGACAAGCGTATAAGCTTCTGTTGTTTTCATCATATCTGCATCATTCCCCTTGGTTGCTATTTGGGTGATTCCCATCCAGTGTCCACCAGGTGTTATTTTTTTAGTGGCATACATTACATGACCTGTATGATGAGAAACATAAGGATTACAATCCCAAAATTCGGCAATTGCTAATTGATCTTTTGTTGCATTCTTAACTACCTCATAAACTTCCATCGTTTCTTTATAAAACTTACTATTTTTATCGGTGCTAAATTTAGTAGGTGGTTGAGGAGGAAATTGTGCTGCGGAATCAATTACCATCGTACGAATTTCTCTCCAATGCGGTTCAATTCCATCCATATAATCCGGAGGTGTTGGTTTCCACTTCGAAGGATCTTGTGGTATGGTATACTTTGGATAGGTTCGTGTTTCACTATACATATCCTTTTTTGACCAGGCCAACATATGATCACTCATTTTTGTACCGAAAGCAATAGAGTTTTCATAAACGTCTTTCGGCATTCCTAAATCTCTAAATTCCTTGTAGACTTTATTTTGAAACTCCTCTATTTTATCTTCAGAAAAAATAAGCGCTTTTCCTGTTTTTAAAAAGGCATGAATACTAGCCAATGGATAACAATATGTTTTTCCTTTTTCTGGCTGTGGGACATTCTCTAATTCATGCAACTGGCCATTTAGACTTTTATATTCCGGATAAGCATGAATCAACGTTTCATAGGCAGCAATACTTGGATAAGCATAAATTCGACTGGCTACAGGCGGAGAAAAAATATCATGCACAATGACATCCGTCAGTTGCTTCATGGATCGATGAAAATATTCTGGATTTTTAGCTTCTTCCTGAAAATTCGGATTAAATTCTACTTCTTCAGTAGCATTGTTGGTATCCTCATACGTTGAGTCTGCGACGTCTCCATTACATGCAATAAAAAGAGTGCTTAGTATAAC
>CAYXQH010000339.1:0-6849 GCA_964467425.1 uncultured Saprospiraceae bacterium | reverse complement strand
AGCGAGCGAAGTGATCAAAGTCATCACAGGCGTTGGTGAACCCTTGGCTGGACGATTATTTTTGTTTGATGCCGCAAGTTTTACCACTCGTGTTTTAAAAATCAGAAAAAACGAGGCGACTAAAATAACTGAGCTGATTAACTACGAACAGTTTTGTGGTATTGGCTTACCCGAAGAACATCCGGTAAAAGAGATATCAGTAAATGATTTTAAAAAAATGATGGATGAGAACGCTGACTTCCAATTGATCGATGTTCGCGAACCCTACGAATATAAAATCGTAAACCTAAAAGGAGAATTAATTCCACTTTCAAAGATAGCAGATGCAAAAGATAAAATCGCCAGAGATAAAAAAGTAATCATTCATTGCCGATCTGGAAAACGAAGTGCAGATGCGATTCGAGCTTTGGAAAAATTAGACACCTTTGATAATCTTTATAACCTCACTGGCGGGATCAATGCTTATGCAAAAGAAATAGACCATTCACTGACTACTTATTAATGTTTCTGATCTAAGCTCCAACACTTCCCTTTCCGGTCGCTTCCGAATAAAACACACAAAACATCGTATAAAAAACCAGCTTCATATGGTAGGATAAATCGTATAGTTCTGGACTTATTTCCGCCTCATAAAAACTTTCCATTTGGCGAATCGAAAATTTAGTATGAATAGTCAACAAGGTTTGCTTATTAACATCCATCAACGTAAATCTTTTTTTGGATGATTTCACAATATACGTTTGTTCTTTACTCCCTTCAAAAAAAGCAATTTTAAAATTTCCCCCGAAATATTTGATGGTAATCTTTCCAATCTCTCTTTCATTTTCATAAATAATAAACTGCGGCGAAATAAAATGCATCAGTGTCATTTTCACTTTGATCATTAGCTCATCGCCCTCAAACGTTGTCATGGCTTTTGTTCCAAGACCAGGTGAGTCCACGTCTAAATGACCCCCGCCGTTTTCAATCATATAACCTGAAGCCGTGCTTTGTATTTTCATAAGTCCATGATTTTATAAATAATAATCGGTATTCGGTGTTCGGTGTTCGGTGTTCGTAGATCGGGTTTTCCGAAAAACGAACACCGTTGGTTTATTATTCTTTTATAATTTTAGCTGCATAATGTTTTTCATCCGCTTGGATAATCAGGATATACATTCCGGGTATTTGATCGGTCAAGTCAATGGTATTTCCAGGATTTGAAAAACTATTAACCAGTCGACCAATTCGATCGTATACTTTAATTTCATCTGCCTCTATATCTTGTAAAGAGATCAGGCCTGTCGTAGGATTTGGATAAATTTTAAATGGCAGCTCCTCTAATTCATCCGTGCTTGTTGTACTATCTCCAATAAATACATTATGAGTAGCGGTATTGGAACATCCATTTGCATCGGTATATGTGTAAATGATTTGAATAAAATCACCTATAAAGATTTGATCGGTAAAGCTAAAGGTCTCTCCATTTCCATCATCCATCATCTCATCAGGAAAGTTTGACGTGTAGGTACCTCCAAGTGGAAAACCTCCTCCAAGACCAGTCAGGGGGCTAGCTTGTGTCATTAATAAAGTATCCGCTAAATCCAGAGACACCGCAGGAAGATCAAAAACCTCTATCGTATTGCTTCCACTACTCGAACATCCAGCTGCACTGGAATAAGAATACGTAATGGTATGAACACCGACGCCTGCTGTTGCAGGATCAAAAGTAAAAGTCTCTCCATTTCCATCATCCATGACTCCGGGGCCACTGTATATACCACCTTCCGGAGTTCCTCCTCCAAGACCATTTTGGGTAGGATCATTTACACATTGGACATCTTGTGCTGGAAGAGAAACCATAGGTAGAGCAAAAACTTCAAGCTGTTTAGCATCTGAACCAGAACATCCTGCTGCACTGGTATATGAATAAGTAATCGAATGCACGCCTACACCAGCAGCGGCTGGATTAAAAGAATAAGTCATTCCATTTCCATCATCAGTGACACCAGGACCAGTATAGGTTCCACCAACTGGCGTCCCTCCACCTAGATTTGACTGAACACCGGTATCTTCGCATAGGTCAGGAAGGCCAACCAGACTCACAACTGGGTTTTCATTAATGGCAATAGTTGCTTGTAAAAAAGGAGCACAGGTAGCATCATCGGGACTTGCATTTAATATCGCATAAATATAAAGGTCAGCATCAGCATTCATGATATTTACATTTTGAATACTGGCAGTAGCCCCGCCTCCTCCAAGATTGGAAAAAGAGATCGTTCCTAAGTTCGTCCCTCCACTATACGGATTAGTAGTTTGATTAGTAAAAGCAACAAAACTTAGCCCATAATTTTGATCATTATTATCAGACATGGCCATATTCTGTAAGCCAGTTACGGTTACGTCAAATGTTTGTCCCAGACAAATGGAAGAAGAAGAAAGGGAAATACTATTTAAAGTCGGACATACTGTTTGAAGCGAAGTTCCACCAACAACCCGAACAAAGAAATCATCTTTATTGCCGGTATCATCCTCATCATCTTTGAAAACGACCGCAAGATTACCATTTTCTAATCCCTGTAGTGCCATAAGTCGTTCTTCTTCCGCTTCACTTCCCGCATTTGTTTTTGCGGTGCCACACAAAGGCATCCCATTATTATCAATGATACGATGATAAGTATCTACTTTTTGATCATCCTCAGGAGGACCGACATCACCTGGTCCAAGCTCTGAAATCCAGGCTATTGCAAAACCGCTGGGTAAGGCTTCTAATTTTGGACCGAATGGGGATTGATCACCTTGACCTGTTGGATTGATATCAGCATAAGGTAAAATCACTCCGCTCACTGCTGCACCTTGCGTATTAAAAACTCGGTAATAAATTCCTGACTGGTCACCATCTGCAGCATCCCTAGCTGCCCAACCTACTGCAAAATTTCCATTGCTCAATGGCACCATGCCATGCCCATTATTATCAACAGTACAAAAAGCCTCCAAATGAGTTCCATCGCTGATTTCCAAACTTGCCCCGGCAGCTATACCATTTGGTGAAAAGGTCCGAACAAAATAATCATCTTTGTTATTCCCGGGATTTTCCTCTTGTCTATGGTATAGGACTGCGAAATTCCCACCTGTTAAAGCAACAACATTTACCATTTCAGCTTCAATTGCGGTATTATCACTATTGGCTTTTAAGGTATTTGAAACTGGGTTTCCATCATCATTATACACTCTGAAATAAATATCCTGTTCTACTTCTATTGTTCCAAGGTCACCTGGCCCTCCTTCTGATTCCCAGCTAACCACGAAATTACCATTTTCTAAAAGAGTGAGTAAAGGACCGGGAGTAGCCTGATCTCCAGTACCTCCACTATTGATATCTGCATAGGGCATGATGACCGGAGACACTGGTGTTCCGTCAGCATTGAATATTCTTATAAATCCCCCATTTCCATTACCATCAATATCATCTCTGGATTCCCATGCTACTGCAAATTTTCCACTTCCGAGATCTACCATAGATTGATTACTAGACACGGTTTGGAAGGCGTCATCATGTGCACCTCCGCTGATATTTACCTGGGGACTTGTTGACATTCCATTAGCATCATAGGTTGCAATAAAATAATCATCATTATTACCTGTATTGTCTTCATCAATATGAAACAGTATAACAAATCCTCCTGTGCTTAACGGCAATATTCCATTTAATTTATCTTCTTCACCTGGAACACTTAATCGGGTTGAAGCAGAAACAGGGTTCCCTAAATTGCTATACACTCTAAAAATGATATCCTGTTGTTCATCACCAACCGGTCCCGTATCTCCCGGTCCATCCCTCGACGTCCAGGCAATTACGAATCCGCTATTTAAGGCAACTACCATAGGCCCAAAACTGCCTTGTCTACCAGTACCACTTGGATTGTAATCAGCGTAAGGTACTATCACATCTGTGATCGCACTTCCTTCTTCATTAAAGATCTGAAAGAACCCTCCCGTATCATCACCGTCTACATCATCTCTGGTTTCCCATGTCACTACAAAGGATCCATCATTCAAGACCGTTGTGCTATATGTGGAATTAATGTTCTGGAAGCCATCATCATGACTGGTTCCTCCAAGGTTAAAGATATCGCTGACGGGTTCGCAAGTTTGGGCGGTTAAGGCATAACCTGCTGAAAGGATCATCACGAGGGTAACCATCCCTTTTAAGAGAGTAAACATTGTTTTCATTTTAGTTTTTTTAGGGGTTAAAGTTATAAATAATGAATATCCGATATTGAATATTCATTATTCGATCATGTATTACTAAAGTCGAGCTTGACTAACAACCACAAGTTCCTTTTATATTCGCTGTAGCAAGTATTTTCTTTCCTCTGTTTGGGAGGAGCGTCATCGTTCCATCGTAATGATCAGCCTCCCCTTCATATTGGGTTATCCTTCTAGTGCGAATAATAACGTCATACCTTCTATTATCATATTTCACGATGGACAAGGGATCATTACCACCTTTTTCCCGAAACATATTCGCTTGAGAAACTGCTTCAGTAACCACATCTCTAATTTCACGAATGGCCATACCTTCAGCATTATTCAGAATCGTAACATCTTTTATATTTTTCTTTCCCGAAGCGAGGAGCACATCGATGATTAGATCCATTTCACTGCTGTACTTATGTTCGGAAAGTTCTTTTCCAAAATAAAGCATAGGTCCACTTTTTTGAAGGGTAATCCAGTGTTTGGATTTAGCCAACTTCTTCAGGTCTCCTTTGTAATCTCGTTCTTCCCAATCTGGGTATAAAGAGTTAAGCTCACCTTCTATTTTAAAACAAGCCGAATTCCCCATATTGGATAAAAAAGCAGTTGGTCCCTTGAAACGGTCGCCCATACTATAAGAACAGGAACAATCAAATTCTTTCGAATTCTGCTTGGTACAATCGCCAAATTCAAAAGTTCCAAAGCTCATTTTTTTAGCTGAAGAACTTTCGGAAGCATCAGAAGTTGAAGTACCTCCTCCTTTAGTTGCCATTTCTTTCCAGTCGCCTTTTAGCATATCTGGCTTATAATCATACCAACCCTTTTTTGAAGTTTCACTTCTAGAAAATTGTTTATTAGTGGCAAAATCTTTTACCTTTTCTGTCAAATCCCAGGTCCCTTCTTTATTTCCCGGTTCGATATTTAACGTTCGTTCTTTAATTACTTTTTTGTTGCTGTCCATTAATTTCATCGTCTTAGTCCAGTAATAATTAGAATCAGCAATATCAATTTGTAAAAACTGACTTCCTTTTTGGTAAGTAGTGGAAGTTACCGATACATCACTTTCATCATCTGGCTCCTGGCTACCCACTTTCTTCCATTCGCTCAAATCAAAAGCACCGAAATGCGGATAGGTAAATTTAGTTTTGGTGTTGAGTGCATTGCCTTTGGCTTCTCCTGGCGATTTGGTCCCTCCTTGAAATACCCAACCTGTCTTACCATCTGAGGTTTGAACTTCAAGCCAAGGTTCCGTATAAGATTTACCTCTTAATTCAATGGTCTCTTTAAAATCAGATTTTTTCCCTGTTAAGGTAAGTTCTTCGTTTTCCTTCACTCTGGTAACCACCTCACTTTTTAAATTAGGCTCCTTGCGAATACTAAGGTTGTCCACCCAGGAAACTACTTTATTACTAGGAGCTGTAGGAGCAGTATCTGGAACTTTCGAGTATGGTTTTGAATCAGATGTAGAAGAAGCACTTTCCGAATCAGCGACCTTTGGCGCAGATTCATTTGCTGCAGTGGCAGTGCTTGATGAAGAAGTATCTGTTTCGCAGGCGCTATACAAGCAGAGCATCAATAATACAGCTAGTAGATTTTTAAAGTTAATTGCTTTTTTCATAATGATTTTTATGTTTTTGTTTAAACTAGGTTAAGTTTTATCAAAAGGTTTTCACCTTTCTTTTATTCAACCCAAAAGTAGGAAACAATCGCTTTAAAACTACTATCAATGTTCTAAACGGTAGTTCTCATGTTCTGAATGGTAGAAAAAACCCAAAAATTGGGCTTAAGGATTCTTTTCAGTATAAATGAAGATAGTTGGAAAACGACAATTAAGGTGTCATTTCCCAATATAAATTAATAATCTTCCTTAGTTATATATTCTTCTATTCATAGGAATACGTTTTAAATTTTGATGATCCTTTTGGTAACAATCTGGTCGTCTACTGTTAATTTTAAAAAATATATACCAATGGGCAAAGTAGAAATATCTACTTTGTTGTTACTCAATTTTTCAATGGAAAGTAATTTTCCATGAATATCAATTAAGTCGATTTGGTCAGCGGCTATTCCCTGAATTTCTATAATTCCTGCGGTAGGATTCGGATATACTTCAATTTGTAAAACCTCTAAATCTTCGATACCAACAATTTCATCAAGGATCCAGATTTCTTGTATGGCAGTATTTGTACCGCCACAGGAAAAGTTGGTAAACTCATGGATTTCTAAATCTCCAGTTGATTGAAACGCCGCATTATCAACAACAAACGAAGTCCCTCCAAGCGTTTCTCCTTCGAAGTCTTCGGTTTGAGCATTTATAGAAAACGGAGTAAAAAACAGGATAGTAGCAAATAAAACGCAGTAGGAAACATAGGACAATGTTGTAAGAATTGTTTTCATTATAAAATGAGTTAAAATGATAAATACGCTCGAATGTCACCAATCGCTTTTATTCATTTTTGGGATCAAAAAAATGAATAGATAATTTTAATCTTCCTTTATAAAAGATTAAAAAATTTATAAATGCTTTCCATAGGCATGCCTATCGAAAGAGGTTTGCAACACTCATTAAATTAAATGGTAGTTTTCGTGTTCTGGAAGGTAATCTTTTCTATC
>CAYXQH010000338.1:0-6858 GCA_964467425.1 uncultured Saprospiraceae bacterium | reverse complement strand
TTTAACATATATAAAACATTGACTATGTTTAATTACTTTGTAATCAACTAAAAATTAATTTGTACCCTAAAAATAAGGCTAATCTATTGGTATCCAATTCATTGTAAGGTGCGAAAAAATGAAATTTGCCTGATTTGGCAATAATTTTGCATATAAAATTAAATATCTCTTAATATTAATAGCAGTGAAGTTTTTTAAAATTTTGTCTGTTATCTCATCAAAACGACCACCAACTTAATTATTCCTGCTCTCATATTAATTTAGAAAATGAAGTTATGTGCTTCATACTTTAATATGTAATCCAAATTTCAAATAAACAAGTAAAAACAATAGAGATGAAACCATTTTTAGTGTTGTCTCCTGGTGGATTTATTAATAGGACTAGCATTCAAATTACACTTAAGTCGTTTTCCTGTTTATATAATAGTGTAACCCCAAAGCACCAAAAGCGCCTACAATTAAATATCATTGAGGAAAAAGAACGATTTCCCGAATTAAGAAAATTGATTAATAATGAAAAACTAGATCATGCGGTCAGCATAATTGAACGGGCCGATGTAGAGAATGTAATCATAGCTTATGAAAATGCTACTGTGTTTTTATTTCCTTCTTTTGAATATGGTCTAAAACTCATACCTGAAGCCTTATCCTTTGGCTTACCAGTGCTTACTTACGAGCACAAAGATTTAAACAACATCCTTGATAACACTTGCAGTATGCTGGTTAAAAGAGACCAAAGCTTGCGTTTTGAAAAATTTACAAGCATACTCGAAATGTTATATTTCGATCCTGAAGTACGGAAGATTTTATCACAAGGTGCTAGAATGAAATATCAAAGAGAATTGGAGTGGGGGAAACCCAAAAATCGCGTAGCCTGATTCAGGATTTGTGGAAAATCTTACTCTATTTTATTTCTTTGAGATTGACTTTTACATCATGCTCAATTTTTAAAAACTCAATCATTTCTAATAATTGATCTCTTTCTCTGGTATCATTGAGATCTAGTTCGCATTCAAAAATGCCTTTAGTGGTAGGTATCTTCATAAAGCTGCCACCATAGTTTTTACCATTTGCTTTTTTCTTTTTAGTTGGAAGCTTTTTAAGTTCAAAATTTAGTTGATTCAACTCTTTTTCCGGGATGACTAAATGTTGTCTTCCTTTTTTGATTTCCAACTTATCTTCATCAAAGGCTACCGAACCGCCAATAATTACCTTTTTCTGGAAAATGGTTCGAATTGCAGGAATCAATAATAACAGTAATAATGAAAAAATAGCAATATAAACCCAGGAGGTATAAGCATTCAATCCAATCTGATCAATGATCATTTCTACATAAGGGACGAGCCCTTGCTCTAAATAGGTCAAACTAGTATAACCTAATGCAGCAGCAGCAATTAAGCCAACCAAAAAGGCACTTTTACTAAATTTTCTTCTTTTTACAATATTTGCTTTAAAATTAAACATCTCAATTTATATCTGTTTCTACAAAATTAGTTAATTGATTTTTAAGTTCAGCGATATTTCGATAAAGACCTTGTTTTCTTCGAAAGAACTCTGCATATATTCTATTGGATTTAAAAGAATAACCTAATCTAGTGTTAAAAAATAGAGGAAACCATGAATTCTTTTGTCTTTATTTAGAAACGAGACCCTAAATTTTGGACATCGCAAAGCTTTAATTAATTTAGCCTTCTCAATTTTTAGCAAAAGTATTGCTCAAACTATGTCTTATATTCTAACCATCCCTTTTTTTTCCGTTAAACTGCGCTTCAAGTCTGGAGGTTCTGTAGTCAGACCCCTTATGGATAAAAAGAAGGTGGCGATGAATGAAACAGCACTTTTTCTTTCCAGAACATTCCGAGAGGTTTTTCAAAAAAAGGTTTTGAATAATGGAAATTACCTAGCTGTTTTAGATCATTTTAATCAAGAAGATTTTTATAAGTCAGAAATAAACGTCCCATTTGAAGCATCTAAAGATGGAGTCAGCTATCCTGATTTTGAATTAACCCTGGAATATTATTTTAAAGAAGTTGAACAAGGATTTTGGTCCACCGTCCCAGTGCTTGGAATAGAATCGTTTGCTGAGGAGGAAGACGAAATTGAAAAACGATTATTGGAAACTATCAAATTAGAGTTTTTAAGGAAAAAGAAACTTCCTGTTATTAATGAAGTTATTTCGACGATTTGGTTTGAAAGTCTGGAGCTTTTGCAGCATGATATCAATTTGAGGTTTCATTCTTTAAAAGAACTAGAAACGATTTCTGAAGAAGATGAAAAAAAACTGGTCCCTTCCGTTGCCATGCTTTTAAAAACAGGGCCTCGAGTAGTGTATGGTCGACAGAAAGAATTGGACCTTTTGATAAAAGCCCTAAAATCAAAGTTTAGTAAGAATGTTATTTTGGTTGGTCCTTCAGGCGTTGGAAAGACTGCTTTGGTTTGGGAAGCTGTTCGACATTTAAAAAAGCATCGAATTAGTAATAGGATTTGGGAGACTACCGCTTCAACTATGGTCAAAGAATTGACTAAAGATTCTGGTTGGCAACATAATTTATCTGCGCTTTGTGCTGAACTATTTAAAAACAGTGATATTCTTTTCGTTCGTAATCTTTTAGAACTTTTTGAAGTAGGAAAGTATGTTGGAAATGAAGTAAGTATAGCTGATTATTTGCGAACCTACATTAGTCGGGGTGAGGTGATGATGATCACCGAATGTACGGAAGAGGAGTTAGCAAGAATCCAATTGAAAAGCCCAAATTATACAGACTTTTTTCAAATCATTAAATTAAGTGAACCGAAAGGAGACCTTGAAGAAATAATTATTAGCAAAGTCAACGATATAGCAAAAACAAAGAGAGTAAAACTTGAGGAAGAGGCTATCAAAGAAACGATTCGACTAAACAGAAGATATACGCCTTATGCTGGCTTCCCAGGAAAGCCTATTCGGTTTTTAGAAAGTCTCCTCGTTAATAGAAGGACTAAATCTAAAACGGTAACAAGGTCTGATGTGATTCAAAGTTTTTGTGAAGAAACAGGATTGCCTTTGTTTATGGTTGATCCGAGTATTCCGATGGATTTAAAAAAAGTAGAAGAACAGTTTAAGTCCAATGTGTTTGGTCAGAACAAGGCGATTGAAAGTTTGACAGGTCTTTTAGCTTCTGTGAAAACAGCTTTAATGCGATCAGGGAAACCAATCGCTTCACTTTTATTTATTGGTCCAACTGGTGTAGGGAAAACCGAAATGGCAAAGGTGCTTTCGGAGTTTATGTTCGGAAATCGAGATCGAATGATTCGTTTCGATATGAGTGAATTTTCTGATCCTTACTCGGTAATGCGCTTGACTGGAGAAAGTTATTTTAATAATGGTCTTTTGACTTCTGCCGTCCGTAGAAATCCATTTTGTGTATTATTATTTGATGAAATCGAAAAAGCACATGCCGATTTTTATGACCTGTTATTACAAATTTTAAGTGAAGGAAGATTAACGGATAGTAAAGGAAAGCTCGTTAATTTTTGTAGTACGATTATTATTATGACTTCGAATATCGGTGCTGCTAATCTTCAAAATAATCGTATTAATATTGGGCGTAAAAGTAAAGGGACGGAAATTTCAGATCATTTTTTAAGTGCTGTTCAAAAATACTTTCGCCCAGAGCTGTATAATAGGATTGATCAGGTTTTACCTTTTGCTCCTCTTCACAAAGAAGTCGTCCGCTTTGTAGTTGATCGAGAACTTAAACTTTTTAGAAAGCGAGAAGGCATCAAATTTCGAAAAATGGATTTGATGATCTCAGACGACATTCATGATTTCCTTTCTGTCGAAGGCTATAGTATGAAATATGGTGCTCGACATTTGCAACGGACGGTTCGTGAAAAACTGATCTTGCCTTTAGCCAAAGTTTTGAGCACACATGATTATGATGATCAATTGATCGTAAAGATCACGAAGGAAGGTAAAGAATTAATTCCAGTGGTAGATGAAGATCCTCTTGGCTTAGAATTATTGCTGGAAGAATTGGATAAAATAAACCTGACTGATGATACAAGTGATCTCCGTCGGAAAATTTATCGATTGCAGGAAGGGCATATATATGTAATGATGCTGAGCGAATTAGACATCATGGAGCGGACCAAAGAAAAATTAAAAGAAGCCTTTTGGAAAAATAAATCCAGAGGAATAAAGTATTCGTTTTATATCGAAACCATTGAAAAGATCAAGCAGCTTAATAATCAAATAGAATCATTTGAAGAAGAACTGTCTTTGTCTTGTATGGATTTGAACCCTTATAATTCCAGAATTGCGGAGGATTTGAAAGTTTGGGAGCAAGATTTCTATGACCTGGAAATATCTTTGCTTGCTCATTTAATACCTCAATTTAATGAATGTATTATTGGAGTTTATGGACCGGACGCTTTGAAAGTGGTGGAAATGTATCAGTTCTTATGGGAACATCAGGGGTATACTATGATTGGACGATCGGTTTGGTTTAGAGAATCTCTATACAATAAAGAAATAGCCGATACTGTTCATGGTGGGAAGAAGAAAGCAGCGGAATATGTATATAAAGAATTTTCGGAAGTTGGTGGTGGGCAATTAAAACCACCTAAAAAAGGAGATACTCTGTATGGATTCGAGTTGAACATTAAAGGGAAATGTTGTGCAATCTTTTTTGAAAAAGAAGAAGGAGTACAAAAATGGTTCACCAAAACTGAAGTAGGGGAGGTCTACCAAGTTCTGATTGGGGATAAAGCTTTTGAAACACCAAAAGCTATTCACAGAAAAGAGTTTTATAAAACAAACCCAAGGAGAATTATACAAATGGATCATATAAAGGATACGCGGTATAAAATTTCAAAATCTGTCCAAAAGAACGCTTTTGTAAATGAACTATTAGAGGTCTTGCAGAAGTTATTTAAAAGAAGATTAGAAGAAGAGTTATTATCCTAGATTTATGTTTTGAAACTTATTTAGGAAAATAATGAAAACTATGACAGTATTTTGTAATGCAAATAATACCATTTATAGGTTATAAAAAAATCTCGTCTTGCCTAGGCTAAAAATTATTTTTTCTGAGGGCTTTTTCACATTACTATCTTTTGTTAAGTATATTTTATTTGTTACCAATTGGTTAGCTTAGTGTTTTTTGAACAATAATATGATGATTAAATTTATTTGATAAAAATTGATGTATAACGAGCGGCGCCTTGCTTTTTTACCTACCTTTGTATCATCCAATCACCGATAATTTCCCTCTTTTAAATGTGACATGATTTCGTATTAAACAATGTAAAAAAATAAAACCTATATCCCTCTTATGATTAGGGTAGATTTCAATACTAAAACAGAGAAATCGAAATAAGCGTTTTGTTTTTACACATTTCTATAAGATAATTCATTCACCCCTTTCCCCCCCCTTTTACCCCCCGATTTGGACGGAACTCAATTTTTTAACAAAACTTGAGATGACATAATGAGGGTTTTATTTGCCATGCTATTTCTGGCATCGTTCACCAATGCTTTTGCTCAGCACAATAAGTACTGGTTGGAGTTGAAGGACAAATCGGGAAGTCCATTTCGGATAGACCGACCGCAGGAATTTTTAGCAGAGCAGGCAATAAAAAGACGACTCAATCAGGGTATCCCTGTTAATATACAAGATCTGCCAGTTTCACGAGATTACTGCAATGCAGTAAGAAATGAAGGTGCTAAGATATTGTACACTTCAAAATGGTTTAATGCACTTGCCATAGCATGTGATGAATCTTTGAAGAATAAGTTGGAACGTTTACCTTTTGTAAAATCGATCCAGCTTATTGGTTTAACCCAAGATAAAAACACAAAGAGGACCAAAAGTGGTACTCAAGAATTTGAAATGCTGAATGCTAAATTTGGTTTTGAAAGCCGACAGCTAAAAGTACTGAATGGCGACTACTTGCATCAATTAGGTTTTCGAGGACAAGGCAAAATGATTGCGGTTATTGATGGAGGTTTTATTGGGCTACATAAAAGTGATTTTTTTGATAGCCTGCGTATGAATGGTTTATTATTACCTTCAAAAGATTTTGTAGATGGTGATGAAAAAGTGAATCACTCAAGCGGACATGGTACTAAGGTGCTTTCTGTAATGGCGGCCAATCAACCAGGTCTTTTAGTCGGAATGGCTCCGCAGGCTTCTTACGTTTGTATCCGAACCGAAGATCGTAGAGAGGAGATGCGTATAGAAGAATGCAACTGGATTGCTGGACTCGAATATGCAGATAGTTTGGGAGTAGATATTGTCAATAGTTCATTGGGCTATGCAAAGTTTAATCTTTCTTCCATGGATTACGATTATGAAGACTTAGATGGTAAAACATCTTTGGTAAGCCAGGCTGCTGAAATTGCTTTTTCTAAAGGGATTTTGGTGGTAACAAGTGCGGGTAATAATGGAGATTTTAATGATCACTTTGTAGATGCACCCGGAGATGCAGAAAATATTCTGACCGTAGGATCTACGAATTTTAATGGGCTATTATCTTCTTTTAGTAGTTATGGCGAAACAGTAGATGGAAGAATGAAACCAGAAGTACTTGCGCCAGGAGAGAAAATTTCAGTAGGCTCTTTGTTTGGCTTAAAAGTGCATACGGCCAGTGGGACATCATACGCTTCACCATTAATTGCCGGTTTAGCAGGCGCTTTATGGAGTGCATTTCCTGAGAAAAGTAATCGAGCTATTCGAAGGGCAATTATTCAAAGTACAAAGTATTCGGATGGATCAGGAGATGTAACCAGAGCTGGACTACCAGATTTTAAAAAGGCATTTTTTATTTTAAAAGAAAATTAATTGGTAGGATTTTTAAAATGATTTTGATCAGGTATTA
>CAYXQH010000337.1:5423-6859 GCA_964467425.1 uncultured Saprospiraceae bacterium | reverse complement strand
TAGCAGTACAAAAAGTATACTTTTCATCGTTTGCATAGCTAATTGTTTTAAAAAATAAAAAAATTTAGTTTTCAAGGTAAAGGAATCCCATACCAGCTACTGGTGTAACTGGCAGCGGGAATTCTTTTTACATTTTAATTTGTCGTTGTTACTGTCGTGGGAGTACCTTGTTGTTTGGTACTCGTGTCGTGATCTGAGGATTCGGTATAGCTATTGTCTTAATCGAATCGACTTGTCAATCTTTACAGTCGATCCAGTTTGGAAAGCCTGCCAAATCTATCTTCCGATTGATTTGGCTAGGCCTTCTAAATTTTTAACTTATGTAATCAAAGTTTGATAATTTAACTAGTGAGAGATTATTTCTTCTTCTTTCTGTTAGGAATTTTATAATCAATATATTTTTCAAATTTTTCACGTGACCAAAAATCGTCACCATAGTATTCTTTTACTTCATCTGCAAGTTCAATCTCAAAACTTTGATCTCTTTTACTATTAATAAACTTACCTATAGTAATTCCTGCAGCAACTCCAGCACCTTTTGCAGTCCTACTAAACGCTCCTACAAGTCCAACACCTGTAGATACATCAGAAATGACTTCATTTCCTCTAGTAACAGGGGTTAATTCCCCATCATCGATTGCCTCATTTATACCGGCTATAATATCCTTAGTTTCTTGCGGTAATGATTCTTCATCCACATCAGACATAGCCCTAGCCTCTACACTTCCTCCTCCTCTTGATCCATAATTTTCAATTAAAATAGTACTCTTTGTGCTTCCCGTTACTTCTCCTCTCGTATTTAGTTTTGTAGTAATCTGTTCACTAACATGCTGTCCAAAATATGGAAAAGGATAACGGCTTATTTCAATTCTTGATACTGTTCTTTCTCTAGTTATAGTGTGGACTTTATTGTCAGCATCATAATTATATTTAAGCTCAACTCTAACTACCATTCTCGATTTAGGCGGTTCTGGAGCCTTCCCATCCGGATCAACCAAGCTCACCGGATTCCCCAACACATAGTTATAAGCACTGACATCTGCAAAGTCAGCAGCCAAAGGATCAAGGCTCAGGAATCTCGCTACATCTGCATCATAAAACCGAGCTCCCCGATAATCCAATCCAGTCTCTACATCTCGCTCATGACCTGTGGTTAAAAACTTCTCCGGACCGGAAGGAACATACTCTCGAAGTACCTTTCCATAAGGCAAATAATCCACTACATGATTGAGGGTATAGGTAAACTCCCCATTATCACAATCTACGGCATAATGGATTCGAGTATTTCCTAAATGATCATGGACGTAATAACCAGCCGCTGGAATTGGTGGATCTTCCTCTTCTTCTAATTCGCAATCAAACGGATCTTTTGGTCCTTTGCCGCCCTTTCCTCCACTATCAGGCGTCGAAACATTATCAGGATCATAACCATTGAT
>CAYXQH010000337.1:0-5323 GCA_964467425.1 uncultured Saprospiraceae bacterium | reverse complement strand
TTTCGAAGATCTATATAGCCTCTTCGCTCGGGTTCTATTTCTCCACATTGATCTTGTGGTGGTTCTGGCCCCTGATCACAAGGTGGACAAGGTTCGAATGGTGTGTCGGAATTTTCTTCTGTAAATTCGGTTCCAGCTTCTTGTTGATCTACAATTTTAGCCACCCGTTCATTGCCATGAACATACCAAGTGACCATACCTTGCGTCATATCGAATACTGCAAACTCTTGACCATCAGCAGAACGCAGATAATACTCTTCTCCATTGGTTGTATTTTTAAAGATTCGGCTATCTGCAGCATCATAGAGGTAGCTTACTTCTTGTATATTATCATTCGTGTCATCAATACTGATATTCCAAGGAAGGTTGGCTCGCCCATAGTTCGTTGACGCAATTCCCTTCCCGTCATCTGTGAGTAAATTGCCATTGGCATCATAGGTAAAATTACGTGTACCATCTTGATGATCCACAGAATTTAAACGGTTGGAACTTCCATCATAGTTGTATTCGTATTGATCATTAATCGTTTGATTTTGATCATTTAAAACCCATCGGTTAAGGTTTTGAATATTACTAGCTTTATCATAACTATACTGTGCATCACCTAGATTGGGGGCTATGCTTCCATCTAGTAGTACACTCGCATCTGCATTGACCAAACGATTGAGGTGATCGTAAGTATAATTATAATTAGTCCCTCCATCGAATAATTGATCTGGTGCATTGGTCGTATTACCCAAATTGTAATTACAGGTAATCGCATTGATATTACCATTATAATTGGTAGTAGCTCCGCTAGTATAATCCTGATTCAAATCTCCATCATAGAATAATGTCTCTGAAAAGAAATTACTGCTAATGGAAGTCAGACGATGTCTGTCATCATAGGCATAAGTAAAAGCATCTATATCTTGTTCTGCACAATCTTCTCCACTTGCAAAGTAACGTTTTGTCTCTACCACTTGCCTTACATCATCATAGGTATATTGTACCATTTTATGACCATCATTCCCATCCGAATCATCATAACTAACAAAGGAAGCTACTAATCGATTTTGATTATCATACTCCATTTTGTATTGAAAATCCAATGTATGATCGCCATTGAGATCAATCTGTTTTTTTAATGGGCTCCCTAGTAAATTATATTCTGGATAATCTACTCTGGTCAAATATCCTTTATCCGTTGCATTCCCCATAAACTGCATCATTTCCCATTTTACAAAACCATCATTATTATAGGAAAAGAATTTAAACTCGATGGGACTGCCTTCTAAGTCATAACTAACCGTTTGGACTAGTTTACCTTTTGTATCATCTAGACTATTAGTAAGATACTCTTGAGCATTTACGGTATAATCATTCCAGCGTGCATCATCATAGGTATCATAAAACCATTCGATTTCCCGAGTGGAGGCTGCTGCATCAACTACATCTTGATGCAATGCATCAAAGGCTTCCAAGTCATCCAGAAAGTCTACCCAATACATCCCTTCATTTTCTAAAAGATCATTAAGCGATTGAGCACTGGACTGGCTGATCATTCTACCAAAGTTATCATAGGCATAGACTCTGCTGTAATTGCCATCTTGCTCTGCGATGAGTTCACCATAAGCATTATATCCATAAGAAGTAGCCGCAGCATCTACGGTTTCTTTTCCAAATAGCTGACCAAAATAATTGTATCGGTATTCACTTATTTGCTCTAATGGATTGTAGGTCCTGATCGCATTCCCTTTACTCCCATAATGGAAAACAGTAGCTGCTTTATCATTATAAGTCGGTGACGTATTATCATTCGTTATAGAGGCCACCTTTTGTCCAATTGCGTTAGAAAATTCAACCACAATATTTCCATCTTCATCAGTGGTTGTAGTTCTGATAAATTTACTACCTATAGGTGTATTACTTTGATTAGCCTCTGTCAGGGCGCCTATCATTTCAGCAGCTGAAACGATTTTGGATTCTACTTCTACAACATGATCTCCATAAATAGATTCTCCGAATTTAGAAGATTTGATAACCGTAGATCTAGGTGCTGCTTCAAAATTAAATTCTGCATGTTCAGGTGCATCATCGGGGTTAACGGTATTAGACAGATTACCAAAAACTTCTGGTTTTAACTGTACGATAGGTCTACTCCATTCATCATAGACTTTATAATCGCGCCGTATACCTGCACTTACATTGGCAAGGTTTCTACCTAGTGGATCTACATAAGAAGTACTCGTCGTTCCACTACCAGGAGAAACATATACGGTTGAAGAAACATAATTTTCCTGAGCACGATTAAAAAACCCAGCTGTGCTTCCATTCCAGTTACTATATTCGTAGCTTTCAACAGTATTACCATTCCTTCCCAAGGTGCTTAATCGACCATAATCATCATATTGATATCTGGTTAAGAGCCCATTCGGATCCATTACAAAAAACAATCGATTATCTGGGTGATAGCCATATTGAGTAAATAGTTCTCCATCTTCTCCATATCCAACTCTTTGGTTCCGAACCAGACCAATATTATTATAAATTGTTTTGGTTTGTAGCCCTTTTGCATTTTCAACTAACTCAGGCTGACCGAATTCATTCCAGGAATGAATCGTTGAACTAACCAAGGTAGGAAATGGAAAAACTGGTTCCATCGATGAACCTTCAAAACCTAGCAAATCTCCAGATCCAGGAGCGGACTGCATCGCAGATTTTTTCAAATAAATCCGATCCTCTACTTCTGTAGTATATAAAAAGTAATTGGATTGGATATGTATATCATCTCCAGGACTTAAGGTAGTTGTTCTTGTTTCAAAAGGGAGGTTTAG
Organism: uncultured Saprospiraceae bacterium; assembly: GCA_964467425.1. GTDB lineage: Bacteria > Bacteroidota > Bacteroidia > Chitinophagales > Saprospiraceae > JAHDHW01. The sequence goes on along the minus strand of CAYXQH010000337.1, from coordinate 2,507 downwards.
GATATTCATAGCATCCATTCGACCTAGCAATTCCATGGATGAAACACTATAGCCCGGTAAATTCAATAAATCGTGGAGATAAAAATTTTCAGTTTTGGCAAATGCTCCACCAAGATCAGGTGAATAAGAGTTAGTACTATATAGCTGGAATGATGGTTCTTTAGTAAGTTCATCAATTCCCATTGCCGCATATCCAGGAGAGCTGACATCATCATAGTATTCATAATCAGTTTGACTGCTAATACTTTCTCCGAAACTATCATAGGTCCAGGTTGTTTCTGACGTTTTTTTGATAAAAAAGCTTTTGAGATAATCTGGATCACCTCCATTCCCTTCTATAATATCTGCATATTCTGTTTCATAAAAATAAGGTACATCATGCATTCGATCAGTTGCTTCAAAATCAGGATTCTCAGAATCATTTTCCCAAAGTTTATCAAAAGCAACAGTCTCATCGTTATATTCAATATGAGTTCTTGAGATAGTATTTCCATTTATGTCATTGTTAACAACATCATATAATTTCCCCCAAAGTAATCTATCAGTCGAATGTGTATAGATTGAGGATGCTAAACCAGGTCCAGTGACCTGTGCAGTTGCAAAACCTGCTTTTTGTTTTAACAGATAGTCCCAACTAAAATTATTTTCCAATTTGGGGTGGTCATTATAAGTTCCTGATTCTCCAAAATCATAGGTCCAAACTAATTCATCATTTGGGCCATCTCCATTTTTTACCGTTTTCTGATCAACTACCATATAAACCTGATAAGCATAGGGATCAGCTTGTTTGATAATAGGATTAGAAGAGCAGCCTGGAGCGCTTCCAGGGCTGGAATTTGGTCGTCTCCATGGGCGATCTCGATAGATCATACTTAGTAATGTGTAAGACCCCGAAATAGAGCCATTGCTATTAAGACCAAACAACTCATTACTTAAAGGCAGGTAAGTAATACTAGTTTCTTTCCCTAATGGATCAATGATTTGATCCAAAACTTTGAAATTAGTATTATGAATATTATTCTCATTATCCAAAGGATCCCACCCAACAAAATCATCATCCCATTCTCCTATATCACTATAATGAAAATTAGTAGTTGGTGCTTCTGGTGCATCATCAAAAGAAGAACTACTTAGGGGAAGTTGACGAATATCAGTTAATAAAAACACATTTCTATAAGTTGAAGTATAATCTGATATAGTGTTCAAATTACAATTCGCATCTTCTCCATGTTTAGAATTGACATATCTTCTCACTTTCTCAACATCATATTTAAAAGCAAGATTATTGACAACAACCCAGCCACCATCTTTATTTTTCACCCATTTCTTAGCAGAAGTCAGCATGTATGGATTTTTTGCATAACGGATAACCTTTGCAGAAAAAAGCTTAACCTTATCATTGATCATAGTTGGTTGATTCTCCCACGTAGGTATAACTCCTGGACAACCATTTCTTGGATTGAACCAAAATGCTCCGCCTGGGGTAGTATAATCCTGTAAAATCACCAAGTCTCTATAAAAGCCATCTAACATAAACCAAGGCATGCCAATACCAAAATTAGCTGGAGGTTGTGAACCAGATTTCATCAGAATGTTAGCATTAGAATCACCTTCATTACAATAAGGATATCCAACACCATCATTATCCGTCAAACCATCCACATTAAAAAAAGATAAATTCGTTGGAGGAACGCTTGGGCTTCCACCTGGTGAAATCATATAATTAAAATTATTATCAGAACTTGCTGGACCTATCTGAACAGAAAATCCTTCAAATTGATTAGGCAAATTTGGCATAACAAACAGATTAGAATATTCCGGATTAGTATTGCTATTATCTGCATATTTTAACCCTTGCCCAAATGTAGAAAATACTGACTCTCCATGAGATCTATTATAGCATTCAGCACTCACTGTTGTTCCGCTTCCATCATAAGATACATCTCCTGTAGCTAGATTTATATCAAACAATTGGTCACTTGCCCCTTCGTCTCTGTCAATCATCCATTTTAATTCATAGGTTTCTCCTGGTAGCATTTCAACACCACTTCCACTAGCTCCGATTCTTGGAGACTCCAAATACCCGGTTTTATATTCAGCATCTTCTTCTGAATCAGCCATGTTTTGAGTAAAATGAGTCGGTCCAAAATCTGTTGGATGTTCTCTAATCATTTCTTGATAAGCATTTAGAAATGGTACATTCAAAATCCCTTGATAAGGATTATTCGGAGTAATCGTATTTGAACCACTACAATCTTCATTTCCTGTAATATCACTAGACTTTAAATGATAGTACCTATACCAATCTTCAAAGGTATACCAAGATTTAATGGCTTTTGAAGAATACATATTATCAAATGGCATAACCCCGGATTCATTTGGATTAAGCAATGCGTATCCTTTATCAATTAAAAGAGGATCAAATCCGGATTCTAAAATATTATTATAATCCAGATCAATTTTTTCATATCCTGAGTCAATCGATTTAAGTAAAATATCTCTATAAG
>CAYXQH010000336.1:0-6861 GCA_964467425.1 uncultured Saprospiraceae bacterium | reverse complement strand
AAAGCATCTTTTTCTCATCAAAAAAATAGTGATCTTTGATTACTGTTTTTTCATGAAACAAAATATTTAAAAACCATTGAGCGATCATTTAAAAGAACTATTTAATCGTCTTTATTTACCGCTTTGCAATTATGCAACTGTTTTTTTAAAAGATAGACAGGCTGCTGAAGACGTGGTTCAAAACGTTTTTATTCAGCTCTGGGAAAACGATGCATTAAATCAGCTAGAAAATCCTGATCCTTACCTTTTACGAGCTGTGAAATATAAATGCATCGACTATATTAGAAGCCAAAAAACCAAGAAGGAGGTGTTGATGAATGATTTGCCAGAGATTGGAAAAGAAGAAGACCATTCGCTTAAAGAAGAAGACATCCTGCCTCTCATTTCTTATTTTACCGCCAAACTCCCACCTAAAATGCAACAGGTTTTTAGAATGAGCCGTGAACAGGGACTTAGCTATAAAGAAATCGCTGCCGTTCTAAACATTTCCATCAAAACCGTTGAAAATCAGATGAGTACCGCTCTAAAAAAACTAAGAGTTCTTCTAAAAGAGCATAACTTTCTTCCTCTTCTTTTACTTTTTCTACAATAAATAATATTTCAGACTAGGGGTAAGCCTCAGTTAATCCGAGTTAAGGTTGAATTTACATCTTAACTAGAGTTAGAATTATGTCTGATATCAATCAATTATTGTCAAAGTATTTCGCTGGAGAAGCTACACCAGCAGAGGAAAAAATAGTCCTGGGCTTTAAACTGGAAAATCCTGAAGAATATAACATCATAAAAACGCTTTGGGAAGCTGATAAAACGACGATCCATACCTTTGATACTGCTAAAGCCTGGGAAAACATTCAACCGAAATCAACCAAGGCTAAACCTCGACCTATTTACCGATACTTAAAAATCGCTACAGCCGCCGCCGCAATCATCTTACTCATTTCTGTACTCGCGATTCAGTTTTCCGCTCAAAATAATTCACAACCATTTTTGACAGAGACAACGACCGAATTGGATTCGACTAAAAAAGTAGAACTCCCCGATGGTTCTATCATTTATCTTAATAAAAATTCAAGTCTCTCCTACCCTTCTACTTTTCAGAAAGACCTTAGAGCAGTCACTTTAAAAGGAGAAGCTTTTTTTGAAATTGCTCGAGATACGGAAAGGCCTTTTCGAATTATAACAAATCATTCAGAAGTCGAAGTGCTCGGTACCTCCTTTAATATAAACACCAATAAAGACCAGACAAAAGTTGATGTAGCCACGGGTAAAGTAAAAGTTCAGTCCGCTTTCAATGATGAATCTGCCATTTTAATTCCTCATCAATCCGCTTTAATTACAAAAACAGCATTAAAAGCCTTCCCTACGAAAAACGAAAACTATCAGGCCTGGAAGACTGGAAATTTTATTTTTCAAAATGAAAAAATACAAAATGTAATTCGAGATTTAAATACTTTTTATCCAAATCAAATAGTCCTTTCAAAACCTGATATCGATTGCCCCGTTACGTATAACTTTAACAACAATAGCCTAAATGAAATACTAGAAATTATTCAATTAACCTGTAAGCTAAAACTAAAAGATAAAAATGGAAGCTATGAACTTTATTAAAAACTACAAACCAATACTCTTATCACTCTCATTTATCTTTTGCATACAACTAATCTTTGCACAAGATGACGTTGATCTTTTAAACCAAGAAGTGACCATCGCTTTTGAGGATTTGTCTATCAAAGAAACACTAACGAAGTTAGAGCAGGAAGTGGGTATTGCAACCGCCTATAATGAGCGTGAACTCGACGATAAAAAAATAACGATCACTTTTGAAAAAGAATTATTGAAAGAAGTGCTCAACACGCTCCTTTCCAATGAAAATCTTTCTTATAAGGTCATTGGAAATACGGTTACTATTTTTAGAAAAGAAAAAGAAATTACAGCGACGAAGCCAAAGCAAATAACAAAAACAAAACCTACAGAAAAGTATACACTAAGTGGCTATATCATGGACACTCAAAGTAAAGAGACCCTTATTGGCGCTTCTGTCTATGTCTCAAACATCGAGAAAGGAACTTCTTCTAACGAATATGGTTTTTATAGTCTGACGCTACCGGAAGGAACGTATGAAATTATTTTTTCCTACATCGGTTACACCCCTATCAAAACAGAAATCACCTTAAATAAAGACACCGAATTTTCGCCGACGCTTACATTAGGCAATACCTTAGAAGAGGTTATTGTAACGGACGACAAGGTAAAACTCCGGCATGTAGAAAGCAAAATGAGTAGTAATAAAATCTCTATGGCAAAGGTAAAAGCGATGCCAGTATTGATGGGCGAAAAGGATGTTTTAAAAATCGTACAATTGATGCCGGGGATACAGTCTGGGTCAGAAGGAAGTACGGGCCTATATGTTCGAGGAGGTGGAGCAGATCAAAATTTAATGCTTTTAGATGGCGTCCCGATTTATAATGTCAATCATTTATTGGGCTTCTTAAGTACGTTTAATGGAGATGCGATCAAAAGTGCTGAAATCATCAAGGGTGGATTTCCTGCTCGTTATGGTGGACGTCTGTCTTCCATCCTGGATGTACGAATGAAGGAAGGAGACATGAAGGAATTTCATGGAGATTTTTCCGTTGGATTAATTTCCGGAAAAATTAATTTAGAAGGTCCGATTAAAAAAGATAAAACGTCCTTTAGTTTTTCTTCCAGACGCACCTGGTTCGATCTTTTTACTACCCCGATTCAAAAATCGCAAAAAAGACAGAATGGGGAAACGTATTTCTTTGCCTATCACTTTTATGACGTTAATGCAAAAATCAATCATAAATTTTCAGATAAGAGCAGATTGTATTTAAGTACTTACATTGGAAATGATAAAATAACAGATGAAGTCATTGGAGCTGATTTTAAAGATAATACTAATTTAAAATGGGGGAATAGAATCTATAGTGCTCGTTGGAATTATCAAATAAACCCTAAACTATTTAGTAATACGACCCTCTATTATAGTCGATATAAATTTGGCTTCCGAGCCAATCAAACTCAAAACCCAGGTACTACAAATTCCAATTCTTCTCTTTTTACGACCAATTCTACAATTGAAGATTATGGTGGAAAAATTGATTTCGATTTTTTACCGAATCCAAATCATTATGTTCGTTTTGGGCTAGGATCTGTACTACATCAGTTCACTCCAACTGTTAACTATGAAAAATACCAGGAAGGAAATGAGCCTCCAATTGTAAGCACACAAGGAGATGAAAAAGTAGATGCTACAGAGATCACTGCTTATGTTGAAGACGACATGGCTTTAGGTCAAAAGGTCAGATTAAATCTAGGCGTTCATTTTGCGCATATTAATGTTCAAAATAAAAACTATAATTCTCTTCAACCTAGAGCTTCATTAAGTTATTTATTGAATGAAAAATCCTCTCTTAAATTTTCTTATGCACAAATGACACAACCGCTTCATTTGTTAGCGAGTCCGGGACTTGGTTTTCCAACCGACCTTTGGGTCCCAAGTACTGAAAAAGTTAAACCTGAGCGATCCATTCAATATGCCATCGGATATACCCGAAGTTTATCAAAAGGTTTTGAATTAACAGTAGAAGGGTATTATAAAACGATGAGTAATTTATTAGAATACAAATCTGGATTTAATATTTTCAGCAACAGTAAAGATTGGGAAGAAAAGGTTTTGGTTGGCGAAGGGGTCAGTTATGGAATAGAATTTCTTTTTGAGAAAAAAATTGGCAAAACGACGGGATGGTTAGGTTATACTTTATCAAGATCATATCGAACATTTCCAGACATTGATAATGGCAAAACGTTTCCATATAAATATGATCGCCGACATGATATTGGCTTAGCCATTACGCATAAAAAAAATGATCGTATGGATTTTGGAATAGTCTGGGTATACGGAACAGGAAACACCTATACACTAGGAACTAAAAACTACAATGCGATCACTGCAGGTACTGAAACCGTATTTGCGGAAGGTATTTTTTCCACCTTGCTTCCTGTCAATCATATTGAAAACAGAAACAATCAAAGAGCGCCTGCTTATCACCGATTAGATTTATCTGTGAATCTTCACAAAGAAAAAAAACGTGGTATTCGCTCCTGGAGCTTTGGTCTGTACAATGCTTACAGTCGTCAAAATCCATTTATCGTTCAGTTAATACAAAAGGAAAATGATATTTTAAGATTAGAGCAAACTAGCCTGCTCCCTATTCTGCCATATGTAGCTTATTCTTTTAAATTTTAATCGCCTGTTCTAAAAAATAATACAATGAAACTCAATAAATATTTCATCCTTGGAAGCTTTCTTTTATTCATCGGTGCTTGTAAAAAAGAACTTCCATTTCCAAATTCAACCGATGCTCCATTACTCGTTATTAATAGTTTATTTCATGCTGATACGTTTTTTACTGTTCATGTTAGCGAAAGTTGCCATATTCAGGATACTTCCTGTGTTGGAAAAAACATAGAAACTGCAACGGTTCATTTAAAGGATGAGTCCGGGAATATTATTAGCACCTTAGACCATCAAGATAACGGAATTTATACTTCAGATGTTGAAATTGAACAGAACACAACCTATCAAATTGAAGCTGCAGCTTTAGGTTTTACCAATGCAAGGGCTAAAGGAAAAACACCAAAACAAATCGACTGCGAATATATGGGTTTTGAAGAAGGCTTGTATTCCCAAAACAGGGCTTGGGGATTTGAGGTAGAAATCAAAGACAATCCGGATGAAGAAAATTATTACATTTTGGAAGGGTATTTTGAAATACCTAATGGTCAACCATCAGGTATTTCGGTAGATGAATTAAATGGTTATGTTGAACCCCATGTTACTCATTATTCAAATGACATCAATGCTATAAATAGTTCCCTGACTTCTGGTTTTGATTTTGTAACCTATGGATTGAGAGCCGTCTATCTACCAGATGAAAATTTTAATGGCCAAACCTATCGTACACATATAGCTATGAGAGATTTTAACACCTATGAAGTACATGGCGATAATGAGATGTTTGCAAAGCTCTTTATCAAATCCGTTTCAAAAGAAATGTATGATTATTTGGTAAGCTTAGAGAAAAGCCGATTATCTATAGCGAATATTGGTGCCGAGCCAGAACAAATACGTTCTAATATTGAAAATGGTATCGGCATTTTTGCTGGATATACTCAACAAGCATTTAATGTCCCATTACCTGAATCTGGCTATTCATTTCCAGGAGATGCTATAGTAGAAAATAATGGATGTACTGCTCCATGTACGATTAATTTTTCAGTAGAAGGTGGAGCATTGTATAACTACAATTGGACTTTTGGTGATGGAAATACTACTACTGGCAGAGAAGTAGAGAATTTATATCAAGCTTCCGGAACGTATCAAGTTGAAATGAATTATAGTATAGGGCCTGGTGACACAGGTGGCCATTCTTTTCAAGTGACGGTTAATTAGGGTGTTCGGTGTTCTATAAAATATAAAAAAGAACTAAGCTTAAGAGGTTTTCTTAAACTTAGTCCTTTATTTTGATTGCTACTTTTAAAGCTTTTATTGCAGTATAATCTTTTTAGTCAAAACACCTTGTTCAGTATATATTTTTATTAAGTATACACCAGTTCCAGTATTAGCGACATTTAATTGATATGGATTTATAGAATTTGATTCAAAAGAACGAATACCCTGACCAAGCGAATTAAAAAGCTCTACTCGTTCAATTTGAAGATCAGTTTTTAAATATATAAAGTCACTTGCCGGATTAGGATACACCTCAATCTGTTCCTCATTAATAAGATCATTATTTGATGTTGGAATACTAAAAATAGTCACCGATGTTGTATCATTAACAACAGGACTAGATTCAAATTGATCTCCAAGCAATAAAATATTATCAATTGTAAAAGTAGTTTCAATTTCTGGATCTTGCATTCCAACAACATCATCCTCAATCACAATAAAAAGCCCCGCAAAAAGACCACTTAAATCTTCTAATGGATTAACGTCATTAAGTGCAGTAAAAGCAAAATCAATTCTACCTTCCACCGGGTCATCATTTTGAACCATCAATAAACCAGCTTCAAACCAATCTCCTTCTTCAGCAGGAAAGATCGACATATCTAAAACTACATTAGGATCATAGGTGATCGAAAAGGCAACGCCAGAAAAAGATTCGACAGGTATAGCTTCTGTACCAAGATTAATATTAAACAGCATCACTCCTCCAATAGGAAACGGATCAACGGTAACAGACTCCAGCATAAAAGAAGGATCGACGCCCGCATCCCCTGGTGGAGGCATATCTTGCGTAACTGTACCATGTTCATTTAAATAATTTATTTCTACAGCATTAAGATCTGCTCCGTCAATAATTCCATCTCCATTACAATCTGCATAAGCATAATCTATACTCGTCCCCATAAAATCAGTACCCCAGGGATTGAAGGTTTTAGCTTCCCACTCAATTCCTTGTTCACCGATATCCCTTGGAGGACCAACTTCCCCTATTACATATCCTATATATAGCCAATCCACATGATTGACTACTCCATTATTATTTACATCTCCCGGCCAAAGAACCTGAGACCAGAGACAGGACGCAGTCAGATTAAACGTAATAATTAGCAGTAAAGCTTTCAGATTGAATGTCATGTTTTTTCTATTATAAGTTAAGGCCCGCCTTATGAAACTTTAACAACATAAAAATAGGTTTCATTTTGCCGATACTCAACTACTTTTTTGATAAGTTCTCAATATTTTTACAGAGTTAAAAATTATAAAAAAAAACACACAAACATATAAAAACCTATAAATAAGAATATTATATTGATTAGAGCGTTTGAAAA
>CAYXQH010000335.1:0-6862 GCA_964467425.1 uncultured Saprospiraceae bacterium | reverse complement strand
CACAATTGAAACAGGTAGTCGGAACGATGGTATAATTTCGTTTTACCTTTCTAGGATGGGCTTTAGCATCATATTCCGCCCAATCATCCCATTGCTCTGGAGGAGGAAAGTTTGTTAACGTCCCCGGATCTCGCAGTGGTGCTAACGTTTCTTCTTCTTTATTATGCAGATTCTGAATGATACCAATCTTCTCGGCTATTCGCTCTATCAATGAGGGTTTGTGATCAGACATTTTTTAATTTTCGTTATTCGTTATTCGTTATTCGTTATTCGTTATTCGTTATTCGTTATTCGGTTTTCTAGCTTAAAGGAATTCGTTGTGGCGCTTCTACCCAGATATCTTCTGTTAGATAAATTCCAATCAATAAAATACTTCCTGCGAATGCTAGGGTGAGTGCATCACTTCCGCCAAAAAGTAAAACAACTACAGGGATTAAATTTCCGAAGACAACTACTCCAAACCAGAATTTATTTTTATATCGACCTTTTAAAATCATATCAACGGTTCGTTTAGCATCTTCAGTAGGATGCGTAGTCGCTAATTCAATGAGCATAGTAAAGAGGTTAACGACTAAGCCAATCAACATAATGTTTTTTAGAAAAGGGAGCCAGTTTGTTCCGTTGACTGTGAAAAAAGAAATGATTCCAAAAACAGCAGCGCCAGCCATAAAACTATGGACTAACATATGAATGGAAAGGGTAGGGCTTTGCCAAAAATCGCGACCTTTTGCCTGTGCAAAAAGGAATGCGGTGTAGATAGCAACCACTACAGCAATTACAGCAGTTAGCCACATCACTGGCGTTTGAATATATGACCATTCCAGCCAGTTTGCGATCCCAAGGAGTGTCAATAATCCGCCATAAATTGTGATAGCATATCCACCTTTAACTAGCCAAGAGCTCCATTGTGGTCGAAAAAGGACACTTAAAAATCGATCCGGACGATCTAAATCCAAAACGAGTAAAACTCCGGTGATGGTTAAAAATAATAAACCGAGACCAAGGCCAATCCAATTAGCTGTTGCATTTACCTCTGCCAGTCCAAAAGCCCAGGCAAGGAATGGAACTAAAAAAGCACCTGCTGCAATCGCTTTTGTCCATACATAAGCTGAAACCTCCCAGCCCCACAAGATTCCTTTATCCGCTACATCATAGGTTCTTCTAGGTTTGCCCATTAAAAGGTCAATTGATTTTGCTGTTCCATCTTTCGCTATTTCTCCGGCAGTTGCACTTTGATTATTCGTTTCCATCAAAGCTTGAACAACGTCGCCATTTGAGAATGCCATTTTTTCTGCTTCTTTTGCAAAATGTCCAACTCCCATAGATTGAGAACTCCAAAAATAAGCGTCGGATTTCTCGGTAGCTATTGGATTTAATGAAGACTCATCTGCATCTATATAAAATAAATTTGGAACCGTGCCTTTCTCTGGTTTTCGAACTTTGACTTGTTGGCGAGCTAGTAATTGAGCAATTTCCGAATCTGCATTTTCCATGTCTCCGGAGATAATCGCTTGCTCTGGACAAACATTTACACAGGCTGGTTCTAATCCTACATCAATTCGATGCGCACAATAATTACATTTTGCTGCTGTGTTATTTTCCGGATCAATATAAAGCGCATCATAAGGACAAGCCTGCATACAGGATTTACATCCAATACAACGATCTTTGTCAAAATCAACAATGCCATCTTTTCTAAAATAAAGTGCTTCCACCGGACAGATTTCTACACAAGGAGCATCGGTGCAATGATTACATCGCATCACCGAAAATAGTCGTCTAGTATTTGGGAAGGTTCCTTTTTCTACTTGTTTAACCCAGGTACGATTAACGCCGACAGGTACCTCATGCTCGGATTTACATGCTGTCGTACAAGCATGGCAGCCAATGCACTTTCGGTTGTCGATTACGAATCCGTATTTCATTTAATTTGGTTTTACTTTTTGATAATTAAAAATATGAACATATATTCATATTTTATAAAATACCTTGCTTGTTTGTCAGGTTTCGGCAGATTAATTTTCTTCTTTAAAGTTAGTTTGAATAGCGTCGGGAGACCAATCTTTTTCTATGCCTTGCTCTAAGTTTCGGAAATGAGAAATTGCTTTATTTACATTAAGGTATAAACCGTGTTTGTCCATTTTCTTCATAAAACCACAACGCGTCGCTTTATCTCTAACAGGACCAATCATTCCGGAAATATAAAATTCAATGTTTCTCTTTTTTAGAAATTTTAAAACATCTTCCAGTGCGTGATATCCAGTACTATCAATAATGTGCATACTGTTCGCCACTAGAATAAATAAGCGTAAATCTTCTTTTCGTTCATTGACTAGTTTATAAATGCTATCCTGGAAGTAGGAGGAGTTTCCAAAGTAAAGCTGATCATCAAATCTGAAAATCAAAATATCTTTTGATTGAATAGCAGATTTAAATCGTTGGATATTGCCATAGCTATCAGAATCCGGAAGTTTGCCCAATTCAGCGACATGTGGTCTGGAGCTTTTATATAAAACCATAATGATCGAAAGGATTACACCAGAAAAAACCCCTTCTTCAATTCCGAAAATTAGCGTAATCAAAAAAGTCGCTAACATCATAAAGAAATCGGATTTATAGTTTTTCCAAAGATGTTTGATTTCTTTCCAGTCAAATAATCCTAAAACTGACAGCAGTATAATTGCTGCTAAAACAGCTTTTGGTAAAAAGTAAAACAATGGAGTCAGAAAGAGTAAAGTCAATCCGATAATTAATGCAGTTATTAAAGAGGCAATTCCTGATACTGCACCAGAATCATTATTCACCGCGGATCTTGTAAAACTTCCAGAGGTTGGTAAAGCTTGAAAGAAAGAGCCAGCTATTTTAGATAAGCCAAGGGCCAGGAATTCCTGATTCGGGCGAATTTGGTAATTGCCATGCTTTGCTTGTAATACTTTAGCGATGCCTATACTTTCTACTATTCCTATAACGGTAACTGTAAAAACAGTACCCAATAGTTTCTTGCCTTTTTCCCAACCGATATCGAATTCAAAATTAGGCAACTGAAAACCAGGTAAACCCTCAGGGACACTTCCTACAATATCAAATCCTGTTTTGTCGATCCCTATAAAATATGCGATAAGCGTACCTAATAAAACAACGATCAAGGGGCCAGGTATTGACTTACTTATTTTTTTAAAGGAAAACATCAATAAAATACTTCCTAAACAAAGAAAGAGAGTATAAAAATTGACTTGATCCAGATTTGCAAAAGCAAACTTTGCGGTCTCGAAAGAATGTGAAAAGCGAGGAATGTGAAAACCTAATAAATCTTTGAATTGACTCACCGCAATAATAATAGCAGCAGCAGAAGTGAAACCTACGATTACTGGATGAGATATAAAATTGACTAAAAATCCTAATCGGAATAGACCTAATGTAAATTGAACTATTCCGATTAAAACACCAGCTACAATCACCAGATTAATATATTCAGCTGTCATGGGATCAGCGATCTGGCTGATACCGGCGAGAACCAAAAGTGCAGAAACAGCAACAGGTCCAATAGATAATTGTCTGGAAGAACCTAAGAAGGCATAGATTAATAAAGGCACTAAACCACCATAAAGCCCATAAATCGGAGGTATACCAGCTAATAAAGCATAGGCCATTCCTTGAGGGACTAGCATAACAGCAACGGTGATTCCTGCGATTAAATCTTTCCTCCAATCTGCCGGAGTATGGCTTTGAAAACTTTCATAAATCGGAAAGAAAGATTTTAAATTCATATAGTCTATTAGTCGCTCTTATTTTAAAGTGCTAGGACAAACAAAATCCGAAGTAGGGATTTTTGATTTGGCAATATCGGTGAATAAACCCTGAACATTGACCAACTTTTCAAAGCCTCGGGCTTTAAGAATTGATGCGGCAACTGTTGAACGATAACCACTTCGGCAATGTAAAAAGTACTTTTTATTTTTGGAAACTTCACTCATCGATTTATTGATAAAGTCTAATGGGAAGTTTTGAGCGCTTGCAACATGCTCGCCAGAAAATTCACCAGGCTTTCTAACGTCTAAAACGTTTAAACGTTTCGTGTAGGCCTTTTCAAATTTTTTAGCATTGATCGTTTCTATTTTATCGATTTCGCGTTTTTCTTTTTTCCAGCTTTGAAAACCACCTTTTAGATAGCCGATGGCATTATCGTAGCCAACTCTGGCAAGCCGTTTTACGGTTTCTTTATTTTTTCCTTTGGGAGCAACAATGAGAATCGGTTGCTTTAAATCCGGGACTAAAGCGCCTACCCAAGGAGCGAAGCTACCATTGAGGCCAATAAAAATGGAGTTAGGAATAAAACCTTTGACAAAATCTTTCTTGTCCCGAACATCCAAGATTAAAGCGCCTGTTTCATTTGCGGCAAGTTCAAATTCTCTGCTGGAAAGAGATCGCACACCACGTTTCATAATAGTGTCAATACTTTCATAGCCCGTTTTATTGAGCTTTGCATTTTTAGAAAAATAGGAGGGAGGAGCCATCAGACCTTCGGTGACTTCTTTGATGAATTCTTTCTTCGTCATATCTTTTCGAAGGGCATAATTAACCTTTTTTTGATTACCCAAAGTGTCCCATGTTTCGCTACTCATGTTTTTACCACATGCAGAACCGGCACCATGTGCAGGGTAAACAATTACGTCATCAGGAAGCGGCATGATCTTTTTTCGGAGACTTGTATAAAGCCAGCCAGCTAGTTGTTCTTTTGTTAGCTTTCCACTTTTCTGTGCTAAGTCTGGTCGTCCAACATCTCCAATAAAAAGGGTGTCTCCTGTAAAAATGGAATAAGGTTTTCCTTTTTTATCTTTCAATAAATAAGTGGTGCTTTCTGGTGTATGTCCTGGCGTATGGAGAACAGTAATAGATACTTTTCCAAGCTTGAAAACTTCTCCGTCTTTTGCTAAATGCTTTTTATAAGCAGTTTCAGCTTTAGGCCCATAAATGATTTTAGCTCCAGTCTTTTTTGCTAAATCAAGATGCCCAGAGACGAAGTCCGCGTGGAAATGTGTTTCGAAAATGTATTTTATTTTTACCTTATTTTGTTTTGCTTTTTCCAGATAAGGAGCAGATTCACGAAGCGGATCAATAATAGCAGCTTCTCCATTGCTTTCGATATAATAAGCTCCTTGAGCAAGACATCCGGTATATATTTGTTCAACTTTCATTTTTGTGGATTCTATGAATTAAACGTTCATTCTTTATAATCAATCACTTATCATTTTTCGACTTATCAATTATTGTTAGCATATTTCTTTACGGCTAATTATATTCAAATTAACTTGATAATTTGGAGTATTTAGGTGATGCAAATCACAAAACCCAAAATTAGGGAATCAAAAGTAAAGATAAAGACAAATATATGAAAGTTTCTTCATGCTTTTATAGAGTTTTAGCAATAGACAGGCAAAGCAGATTTTTTTAAAAATAAAAAATAGATTCATTGAAGAATTTCAATTTTATTTCTACTCAGTTTAAGTATTTTATTTTTTTCCATATTTTTTAATAACCTCGAAATGGCTTCTCGGGAAGCATTTAAGTCAGCAGCGATTTGTTGATGAGTGGTATGCAGGATTTGCGAGTTATTAACAGCTGATTTTTGTTGGATATATTCAAGAAGACGATCGTCCATTTTTTTAAAAGAAATAGAATCGATTGTTTTAACCATTTCATGAAGTCTCAAATCATAAGATCGAAGAATGAAGTTTTTCCAGCTTTTATATTTTGTCATCCAGTTGTCGACCTCTTTTATTGGCAAGGCAATGATGGTGGAATCCTCTTCTGCAATAGTCCGAATATCGCTTTTCTTTTTTGACATGCAACAGGAAAAAGACATAGAGCAAGTTTCTCCTTCATTCAAATAATACAAAAATAATTCACGTTCATCTTCTTTAGATTCTCGGACAACTTTAATGGTTCCTTTGAGAACTAATGGTACGGATTGTATATAGCTTCCGTAGTTTAATATAACGGTCCCTGCTTTAAAATGTACTAATCTTCCAGCAGCGGCAATTTCATCCAGAAGGCCTTGTTCTACAAAGTCAGGAAATTGTTTTTTGAGAATAGTTGATATTTCTAAGTCAGAGATGTCCATTAATGGTATTATTATATTCACATACTAAAAGGGTTAGTGAAAATATGCTTTACATATTACATTGGCAGTTCTCGAGGCATTCGATAATTAAAGAAACATCCTTTTCTTTTAAGGAATACATCATACTTCTGCCTTCTCTTTTTACACTCAGAATACCTTTTAATCGCATGGTTTGAAGGTGGTGAGAGGTTAAAGATTGTTCACTTTGCAGCATTTCACAAATAGAAGACACGGATAGTCTTGGGTGCTGTTCGAGTAAATGTACAATAGCTAAACGCATAGGATGTGCTACTGTTTTAAGAATAAAGGCTATTCGTTCCAATTTCTCCACCAGTTCTTTGTTCATAACATTTGTTGTTTCCATATGTTCAAAGATAAGAAAATAGTGATAGACAAATAGTTAAAGGGATGACAATAAAAACTATTAAGATTGATTCAATTTCATACATTTGCATAAAAAAGAATGTCAAAAGATAAATACATTCCAGAAATCCGTTTTCAAAATCTTCATCAAAAGGATTTAGAGTTTGAGATCGTGTCTAATTGGGAAGTATTAGCTGATGACAGTCCTTTAAAGCATAATCCTTTTCTTCCGCATCGAATTCGATTCTATTCCTTACTTTTTATTTTAGATGGTGAAGGTCATCACTATATTGATTTTAAAAAGTATAAATATAAAAGAGGTAGCATTATTTTTATTTCCAGAGAGCAGGTACATTCTTTTGAGAAGAACGTAGGACG
>CAYXQH010000334.1:0-6880 GCA_964467425.1 uncultured Saprospiraceae bacterium | reverse complement strand
TTTATTAAAGCACCTATTCTAAATTTCATTGTTGGAGAAAGTGACAAAACCTGGATTCACAGTGTGATTTATTTTATTTTAATCTTACCAATTTACAATATCATCTTGCTTCTCTACGGCTCTATATTTGGACAGTTTAATTTTTTCTGGGAATTTGAAAAGAAGTTTTTCCGTCGGATATTTTTTCTAAAGAAAACAAAAACAAATCAATGAATCTAACCGCAACCACCTCTCAGGGTTTAGAAGAAGTATTAGCTGATGAGTTAGTCGATTTAGGTGCTAAAAATGTTCAAATTCAAAAGCGTGCTGTAGAATTTACGGGCGACACGGAGCTCATGTATCGAGCTTGCTATGAGCTAAGAACAGCGATTCGCGTCCTAAAACCTATCGAACAATTTAGAGTCAGACACGAGAGTGGTTTGTATTCTAAAATTAAAAAAATAGACTGGTCCAACTACATGGATGTAAATGATACGCTGGCAATAGACGGCGTCGCAAATTCCAGATACTTTAACCATTCAAAATACATTGCTTTAAAATCCAAGGATGCTATTGTCGATCAGTTTCGAGACAAATATGGAAAACGTCCAAATATCAATGTCTACTCTCCTACCCTTCGAATTCACATTCATATCAATGAAGATAAATGTACCGTTTCTTTAGACGCCTCAGGTGAATCCTTACACCACCGTGGTTATCGAAGAGAAACTTTAGAAGCTCCCATCAATGAAGTTTTAGCTGCCGGAATGATTTTATTGACAGGCTGGAAAAAAGATTGCGATTTTATTGATCCCATGTGTGGTGCAGGAACTTTACTAGTTGAAGCAGCCATGATTGCCCGAAATATTCCAGCACAAAAAAACAAAGAAGGAAAATTCGGTTTTGAAAAATGGAAAGATTTTGATCAATCACTTTGGCAATCCGTGAAAAAAGCAGCAGATGGTCGTATCACGGACTTCCCTCATAAAATTCTTGGTTTCGATCAGGATTTCAAAGCAGTTAGAATTAGTGAACGAAATATTATGTGCGCCGATTTAGAAGGAAAAATAGAGGTCCAACGACAAAAGTTTGAGAAATTAGTGCTTTCTTCCTCAAAAGGCCTTATCTTAACTAATCCACCGTATGAAGAACGCTTAAAAACGGGAGATATAGAAAACCTCTATGCGATGATCGGTGAACGATTAAAACATCATTTTGCAGGTTATGAAGCGTGGTTGATTTCTTCAAATATGGATGCCATTAAAAAAATAGGGCTTCGCCCATCGCGAAGAATTCCACTCAATAATGGTCCATTGCATTGTAAGTTTCTAAAATTCGAATTGTATGAAGGCTCAAAAAAACAAAAGACTTAGTATTATCACTGCTGCTCTAGTATTATTTGTAGCAGTTTCTCTTTCTGCACAATCAAAAATTGGCCTTCAATTACCAGCCTATAAAGCTCCGCAATTTTCGTTTTTAAAGCTAAGTACTTTAAAGTTTGACAAAAAAATACCTTATCAATTAGATCCATCCTATCAAATCTCGACCTATCGAGTACATTCTTTTAATTCACCCTTAGCAGAAGATGTTTTGAAAATCGCCGGCTTTCTCGAGAATTTCAACCATAAGTCGATGCCATTCTTTTGTGAAATAGAATTTCAAATGGAACAAGCCTCCGGGTTTCCAGTGAAATTTAGATTGGGAGATGTTCAATACGTGGATCGCCTTGAAGGGAAAGGGAATTACGTAGCTCCAGCTTCGTGGTAGATACCACTCAGAATCATCAATTTATTTTGTCCTCTTGATTTTTTATTTATTTTTGAAGTAAAAATAAATGAAAAACCTAACTCGTCTTATTTGCTTTATTCTTTTACTAAGTACGCTTTCCATTTTTAGCTTTTCCTGTGGCAGCACACAAAATGCTAAATCCTCCAGCCTTTTTAATGGTAAAAACCTCGATGGTTGGGAGATATACGGCACTGAAAAGTGGTTTGTCAAAGATGGTCTTTTACATTGCGAAAGCGGTCCGGACAAACAATACGGATACCTGGCAACTAAAAAGTCGTTCAAAGATTTTGAACTCACTTTACAATTCAAACAAGCCGCAAATGGAAATAGCGGTGTCTTCATCCGATCATCTATCGAAGGGACTAAAATCACAGGATGGCAAGCCGAAGTTGCACCTCCTGGACACGATACCGGAGGCATCTACGAATCCTACGGCCGTGGCTGGTTGATCAAACCTGATAAAGAACTCGACAAGCACCTTAAAATGGGTGAATGGAATAAAATGAAAATCCGCGTAGTCGGCGACCAAATCACGACCTGGCTCAACGGTCAGCAAATGATTACATTAAAAGATGAAAAAATCGGCGCAGCTACCGGACAGATCGCATTACAAATCCATGATGGAGGCGGAATCAAAGTCATGTGGAAAAATATCGAAGTCGTTCAGCTCTAGGTTTGTTCGCCTACAGCGAAAATGATAGTTCGCTTTCAGCGAAAATGATGGTCCTCGCTACGCTCGGAAATGATGGTTTTGTCTTCGACAAAAAATGATAGTCGCCTACGGCGAAATGGTTGGTTGAATTCCACATTTCGCCGTAGGCGACTATCATTTCAAGACCGAAGGTCGAGACCATCATTTTCTTCCGTAGGAAGAACCAACATTTTCAGCGCAGCTGAACTATCACTTCTGAGCGAAGCGAAGACCATCATTTTCGAGCACAGCGAGAACTATCACTTCACGACCAAAGGGAGTGACCGCGAGCGAAGCGAGAACTACCTCAGGTCAAACAAGCTTTCTACCCCAATCGTTCGCTCTACCATAAACCCTTCAGCAAAATCATAATTCAATGGTCTGCCAAAGACTCGGTTTTTAGCTTTTACACTTTCTAAAAAATTAAGACTGGAAATTGGAGACTCCGGCTCCTTGGAATTGGGATCAAAAAACTGTGATTTATAACAGAGAATGCTTTCCATTTTTTGATCTATAAAATCGGTAATATCAATTACAAAATCAGGTTTTAGGTATTCATCCTGGATATAATGATACACGGCTTTAGGTCGCCAACGCTCATATGGATTACCCTCCTCATCAAGTATCTTGATTTTCATAAGCCCTGCAAGGAAGCAGGCATCAGAAGTAAGTTTAGCCGCACGTCCATGATCTGGATGTCGATCGGTAATAGCATTTGCGAGTACAATCTCTGGTTGATACTTTCGAATCACTTTAGCTATCTTCAATAGATTTTCATCTGTATATTTAAAAAAACCATCCCGCATATCCAGGTTTTCACGAAAAGAAACACCCATTTTTTTAGCAGCATCCATAGCCTCTGCCGTTCGAATCACTCCATCCCCTCTAGTCCCAAGCTCCCCTCTCGTCAGATCAATTAAACCGACTGTTTTTCCGGAAGCAATCATTTTGAGAATGGTTCCACTGCAAGACAATTCCACATCATCCGGATGTACACCAATCGCTAGAATATCTACTTTCATATGTTTAATGTTCAAAATAACCGAAGCATTCTTTATTAGTTCGCTAACAATGCTTCAATTTTTCGTTTGATTTTTTTACTTGTTGGTGAAGTGATTGCATAAAAATAGTCCACTACTCTCCCCTCTTTATCGATCAGGTATTTATGGAAGTTCCATTTGGGAACAGAATTAACTTTTCCATTCTCCGATTTTTTTGATAAAAAATAATAGAGCGGATCAACATCTTTTCCTTTCACGTGGATTTTATTGAAAATTGGATATTTCGCTTCATATTTCGTCATGCAAAACTGCTTTATTTCTGCACCTTCCAGCGGTTCTTGTCCCCCAAAATCATTAGAAGGGAACGCTAAAACCTCGAGCCCCTGGTCTTTATACTCGGCATATAGTTTTTCCATATCATCTAATTGGGGTGTAAAGCCACACTTTGACGCCGTATTAACGATTAAGAGCACCTTTCCTTTATATTGCTCCATAGAAACAGGATTACCATCAATATCAGTTACCGAAAATTGGAAAATACTTTGCTGATCAGCCATATTGTTATTATTATTTGTAATTCTAAACCCATAATCGTCCAATAAGTTCAAAACAATTTTTGATTTAGGTCGTAAATATAAGATTGATTTTCAGTAACTTTCTAATTTTCTACCTTTATGCTTTCAAACAATTACCGGTCAGTCATGAACAGTCTAAAAAACCTTCTTAAATCTGTTTTTATTTTGATTCTTTTAAGCATGCCTTTTGCTTGCACTTCAGATCAGGAATCACCAACTACAACAGAAGAACAAAACCCTCAAACTACACAAACAACGACTTCTATCGCTTCTAATGGAACTACGAGTTTTCGGCTTTTAAGTCCAGAAGAAAGTGGGGTTGCTTTTTCTAATGAAATTAATGAAGATTATAATTACAATATTCTAACTTTTGAATATCTGTATAATGGTGGTGGTGTAGCAATTGGAGATATAAATAACGATGGTCTTCAGGATATTTACTTTTCAGGTACTTTTGTTTCAAACAAACTCTATCTGAATAAAGGAAATTTAAAATTCGAAGACATTACCGAAAAAGCAGGCGTTGCTTCCAATGATGGTTTTAAAACAGGGGTTACTATTGCCGATATTAATGCAGATGGCTGGCAGGATATTTACGTTTGCCGAACCAGCAAAGCAGATGATGGGAAAAAAGACAATCACGTTTATATCAACAACGGAGATTTGACCTTCACAGAAAGCGCAGCAAAATTAGGTTTAAAAGATAATTCTAATTCCAATCATGCTAATTTTTTCGATTATGATAAAGACGGAGATTTAGATTTATATCTTTTAAATCACCGACTTGGATTTAAAGATGCTGTTCGATTGCGACTTACTGCAAATGCAGATGGAACCTATACCCGACAAACAGATCCACAGACGCCATTCGAATCGGATAGAATTTATAGAAATGATAATGGCAAATTTACAGACGTGAGTAAATCAGCCGGAATTGAGAATTCTGCTTTTGGTTTGAGTGCAACAATTTCTGATATTAACCATGATGGTTATCCGGATGTTTATGTTGCTAATGATTACATCGAACCGGATTATGTTTATATCAATAATGGAAACGGAACATTCACTGACAAATACTTCGATTATCTCCGACATTCCAGTCAAAACAGTATGGGTTCTGATCTATCTGATTTTAATAATGACGGGCTCTTGGATATTATTGTTTTGGATATGATTGCAGATGATGATCAGCGCTATAAACAGCTCATGAACATCATGCAATTAGAACGATATGAAACCTTAGTGAAATATGGCTATGGTCATCAGGTCGCTCGAAATGTACTCCAAATGAATAATGGAAATGGGACCTTCAGTGAAGTTGGACAAATGGCAGGAGTTTCAAATACCGATTGGAGTTGGGGTGCATTCTTTGCTGACTTTGATAATGACGGATACAAAGACGTATACATTGGCAATGGTTATAAAAGAGATGTAACTGATATGGATTACATGACCTATACCAGAGATTCTATTGAAAAATCTGGAGGAATTACTAAACGAAGGTTTCCAGACATCAATACCTTTCTGAACTTAATTCCTAGCACAAAGCTTCAAAATTATATGTTTCGTAATAATGGAAATCTGACTTTTGAAAATGTCTCTGATAGTTGGGGGCTTTCTCAAAAAACATTTTCTAATGGAACAGCTTATGCAGATTTAGATAATGATGGCGATCTTGATTTGGTCACTAACAATATCGAAGACCCGGCTTTTGTGTATGAAAATAAAAGCGCTGGAAATAATTATTTGCAAATTAATTTAAACGGAAACTCAAAAAACAAAAAAGGGCTTGGCGCTAAAGTGACCCTAAGCTTTTCAGATGGCACGAAGCAATACCAGGAGATGACCACTAACCGTGGATTCTTTTCCTCTTCTCAAGCTATTTTCCATTTTGGGCTTGGAGATAAAACGAGTATAGACAAGCTCACCATTGAATGGCCTGATGGCAAAACGCAAAGTCTTTCTAATCCGGAAATTAATAAAACCATGGTTCTAAATCATGGAGATGCTGGATCTACTAAACTTGCTCAAGACGAAAACACAAATACGATTTTCGAAAATGGCACCCAAATTCAATTTACACATGCCGAAAACGAATTTCAGGACTTTAATCGAGAGCGATTAATCCCACATAAATTATCTAACCTCGGTCCTCATATTGCAGTTGGAAATATCAATGGCGATAAATTTGAAGATTTTTTTGTTGGTAATTCAATGGGAAATCCATCTGCTCTTTTTATTCAAAACTCTAATGGATCGTTTACGAAGCAAAACATTGCTGCTTTAGAAAAAGATAAATATAGCGAGGATATGGATGCCGAATTTTTTGATGCAGATGGTGATGGTGATATGGATCTATATGTCGTCAGTGGCGGAAGTTTTAAAAAAGCTGGAAACATCGTTTATCAAGATCGTTTATATTTAAACAATGGGGGCAACTTTGCAAAAGCAGCTTTACCTACAATGAACACCAGTGGCTCTTGCGTCAGTGCACATGATTATGATGGCGATGGCGATATGGATTTATTTATTGGAGGTCGACATGTTCCTGGTCGTTATCCGACTATTCCAGAAAGTTATATTTTACAAAACGATGGAGGCAAATTCACGGATGTCACTTTAAAAGTTGGACCAGATTTCAAAAACATTGGAATGGTCACCGACATCAAATGGGGAGATATTGACGGAGATTCGAAAGAAGAAATGATCGTATCCGGAGAATGGATGCCAATTACTATTTTTAAAAATAATGGTAAAAAACTTAGCAATGTAACTTCAAAAAGTGGAACTGCAAATACCAATGGCTGGTGGAATTGTCTAAGCTTGGTAGATATTGACAAAGATGG
>CAYXQH010000333.1:0-6902 GCA_964467425.1 uncultured Saprospiraceae bacterium | reverse complement strand
TTTTAGGGCAAACGATCTGTTTAAAATTGCTAGCAGAATAGGTTTTGGCAACTTCATTGGAAAAGGTATAGGAAAAGGCTACATCTTCTTTAAAATACGGATGATCTCCCTTGTCCACATTACTTTCCTCGTCAAAATCTTTATTAAAACTACTAAAATCGGTTACTTCGACTTTGATAGAATTGATCTTCAAATATTCAGAAGCATTGTTTGTTAGCGTCAAAAAAGCGTCGATTATACCATAGCCTTCTACTACCTTCCATTCCGAAGATATAGCAGAAATTTGATGCCCGTTTTCATCTTTTTGTGACCCTTGATTTGATATTTCCGAATATCCAATCACATATGTTTTTTTGAGATAGAGCGAATCACCCATTTGAAAACTTGGTAATTTTGGAATAGGCTGATTCTTAGAGGAGTCATTTGGTTTAGCTTCTGGTTTCTCAGTAGTTTGATTTGATGCTTTTTGCTCAGCAGGATTCATAACGAAAAAAACACCAGCTAATAAAGCCAAAACAATCAGTGAACCTATGATGATTCTTGCATAAGATGTTTTCTTACTGGCCTCTATTTTATAAATCTTTTTACCCAGTTCTAAAACAGCATTGTTTATTTTGTTTACCTCAATAGAATACTGCTCCTGACTCAATAAACCATTATTATGACTGCGCTTAACATTACTAAATCGAGAAGATTGGAGAATGATATCATTATAATAAGGATTCCCCTTTTCAATATCATCAACGATTTCTGAAATAGCACTTTCCACTAAACCATCTCTAATTAAGTTTTCTATTTTTTGGATTTTTCCCACAATTGAAATTTTATACTAGAATGGTGTTATATGGATAGAATAAAAAAAATGGAATTGATTATTTAAAAAGAGGAACTTGATTTTCGTCTACACTTTCTTCAGAGGTTGAGGAAATAGTAGAATCAGAAGTAGGTAGGACACGCTTAATCACTCGTAGTCGATGAGAGTATTTATTTTTCTCAGAATTGAAAATGCCATAATGATCGATCCGATCAATTCGAACCTGACCAGAAGCATGAATAATTTGATTATCTGCCATTAAGATTCCAACATGAGAAATCTTGCCTTTTTTATTATCGAAAAATGCCAAATCGCCTTCCTGTGCTTGTTCTATAAAATCAATCAACTCCCCTTCTTCGACTTGTTCGCTTGCATCACGTGGCAAATTAATCCCAACTAATTTATAACTGACTTGTGTAAAACCAGAACAGTCGATTCCTAAAGGAGATCGTCCGCCCCATAAATAAGGTGCATATAAATAACGACGTGCAATTTTCAATAGCATCTCTGCACTAGGCTCAATTTCGGAAGGCGTAATTGCCTGACCACTAAATTGAAAGTTACTTCCATTTAAAGAAAAACGTAAACCATCAAAATTAGGAAGATTGGCACCGATGGTGATCGGTAGATAATAGCCTTCTGCAGCTGCGGGCTGAACTAATTCTATACTACAGGCATGATTTAAACGGTATAAATGGAATTCGTCGGCGGTAATAACCTTTAGCATCTTCGTATCCACCCAACCGATATAATTATCCCATTCGCAGCGGATTTTGGACCAGGAGCCTCGAGAATCAAGAATTTCAACCATTTCACCAAAGAGTATCTGAGAAACCATTTCACTCTTGTCCGAAGCGGAGCTTCGAATTGGTATAACGCTTAATGGGCTAATTCCGAAATTCATTGGTTTATTGATCTGCTGTTTAAGTAGAAATAGTATTTTTGTTTTTGCTTTAGACACAAACTCAATATCAGGAGCTTATATAGGGTTACCTTAAGTATTAGTCTAAAAACATATTTGGCATAAAAATAATAAATAAAACGAAAGTTTGTTAAAAGCAGGGAAGAAAATCACGACTAAAGCAGCTTCTATCGCTATCCAAATCCTTTTTTAAAATAAAAATTGTTAAAACTGCGTTTTCAGATTGCCTTTTTATTCCACACTTCGAGAATCCAGCATTGATTTTGCAATTCCTTTTTAATTATGGCGTTTAAATTTAACTTTGCGCCGAAAACAGGTAGTCAAATGAACAAGTTAATAATCTTTTCTTGCTAGCTTACTAACTTGTTAAGTTGCTATATAAATTTGAAATAATTCCATTTGTATGAGAAAATTAAGCTCTACATTCTTCTTTCTTTTGATGACAATCGTTTTTGTCCAGGCTCAGGATCAGCATTTTACGCAATTTTACTCCTCTCCCCTGACTCTTAATCCAGCATTAACTGGTGCCTTTAATGGAAAATACCGTGCTAGTGCGATTTATAGAGACCAATGGCGAAGTGTCCTGGACAATCCTTACACTACGTTTTCTGCAGCGATTGATGTCCGATTTAATGTTGAATTAGACTCGAGGTATAAGGATGCCTTTGCTGTAGGATTGATGTTTTATAATGATGAAGTAAATGGTATTGGTTTTAGTACGAATCAAATCGCTATTTCTGGTGCATTTCATAAAGGATTGGATTTTGATAAACGCCAATTTTTAAGCGTTGGATTTCAGGGAGGTATTGCACAACGGAATATCAATTATGAAAATCTGATTTTTGATGATCAATTTAATGATCTGGATGCTTTTGAATTTGCTACTGGCGAAGATTTACCTGAAAATAATTTTACCTTTTCTGATTTGAACGTCGGTATTAATTATACCTATGCCGTGAATAGTCGTTCTACTTTCTTTGCTGGTTTTGCGATGCATCATGTACTTCAACCTCAAGTAACTTTTTATTCAGAAGATGATGGAGGCGATAGTAAATTGTTTTCAAAATATTCTGCACAATTGAGTGCAAGCTTACCATTATCTGATTTAATATCTATTAGCCCACGATTTTTAGCGGCTATTCAAGGACCACATTTCCAAATCAATACCGGTACTAACTTTCGAATCCAATTTGATGATTTCGGAGATACTGCTTTACATCTTGGCGGCTGGGTTCGCCCCGTTGGAAATGAAGATGACTCTTTTAGCCTTGATGCAGCGGTAATGATGGCTGGTATTGAATTAAATGCTGTCTTGATCGGTCTTTCCTATGATTTAAACCTTACGAATCTTAGCACTACTCGACAAGGTGCTTTCGAATTATCAATAACCTATCTCGGTGATTTTGAAGATGATTCTTCGATTCTTTGTCCGAAGTTTTAAGTAGGTATTTAAAAAGGATTAAGAAGTTAAGTTCATCCCGGTAACATATTTCGAATTTTTAGAGAATCGAAAAGGGATAAATTGTAGTATCTCATCAGCAAGATCATCTTTATCTTCTTCATATTTAAGTTCTACGATCGTTGCTTGATCTTTGATAGAATAACGAGTAAACTGTATTCCACCGAGGAGAGAGAAAAATTGTAAGTTCCAATCTATTGTTATTCGAAAATCACCATTGGAAGTCCCAAAATAGGATCGTTGATAGGAATTAATAAGTGTTGGTATAAAAGATAAATTAAGCGCACTTTGTTCTGAAACAGATCTGGTTAATTCTTTTAAACTTTCTAATTTAAAATCAGGTTTTGGGTAGGTTCTCTTTTCACCAAGTTGGTTATTTTTTATCTTGATCTCTAACTGAGGCTTATTGATGTTGAAAATATCTGCACCATACCAGCGGACTCTAAACTTTCTACGTTCTGCTATGCCATCTACATTTTCATTATAGGCAACGAGATTAGCTGTATCAAAGTAAATATTATTGACTTGTCGATCTGGAAAAATCTTTTGAAAGGAAGCCGGATGCTGCTTTATAATCTGCTGCACCACTACCGGGCTTATATTTTCGATTCGATATTTTCGTTCGTAGCGCAAAAGGTTTATTTTATTGAACTTCAGCATCATAATGCTAGAAATCTAAAATCGATTTTTTTTTAATTCATAAAATAGTTGAACTCTATTTACGGTTATTTCCACCACAGAGGCACTGAGTGACTTTAGTTCTACTCCAACTAAAATACTAAAACATTAATCAACCCTGTGACACTGTGGATTTTTTTCTTTTAAACACAGAGGCACTGAGGTAATAAAGTTTCATCTTATTGAATTACTAAACCTTAGCCAACTCGGTGCCTCTGTGTTTTTTATAAAATTAGATCGTTCAACTAATCTTTCGAACATTCCTCATTCAACATTGGATATTCCTCAGACGTCCAAGTTCACATTCTGCACGATTTCTAAACCATAGCCAATTAAACCAATTCTTCTTTTTGAGCTATTTGTAATCAATCGAATCTTGGAAATATTTAACTCTCGAATAATCTGTGCGCCGATTCCATAATCTCTTTGTTCTTCACTTTGTGTGCCTACTTTTGCTCTGGAAGCGTCTTTAGAATACGTTTTTAGATGATCTAAAATTGAATTTCCTTTCTCACCATGTCGCATAAAAATTAAAACGCCTTTGCCTTCTTTAGAAATTATTTCCATAGATTTCTCCAGCTGCGTTCCATAATCTTTAAAAAGCGTACCGATGATATCTCCAGTTTCTGAACCAGAATGAACTCTGACCATTACTGGTTCATCGCTTTCCCAATCTCCTGTTTTGATCGCAAGATGTGTATCTCCAGTAGTAATTTGAGTAAAAGCAATTACTTCACATTTGCCGTATTTAGTATCCATGTCTACCGATAATTCTCGCTTGACAATTCGCTCTGTTCGCATTCGATAAGCGACTAAATCTTCAATGGAAATGATTTTCAGGTTATGTTGTTTTGCAATTTTCAAAAGCTCAGGTAACCGCGCCATTGTTCCATCTTCATTCAAAATCTCTACACATATTCCTGCTGGGTATAAACCAGCTAGTCGAGCCAAATCTATCGTTGCTTCCGTATGCCCCGTTCTTCGAAGTACCCCTCCTGTCTTTGCTCGTAATGGAAAAATATGTCCTGGTCTCGCAAAATCGGCTGCGGTAATATTCGGATCAACCATTGCTTTGATTCCCGTCGCTCGATCGTAGGTGGAAATACCAGTCGTACAACCTTGGCCGATCAAATCAATCGATACTGTAAAAGCAGTTTCATGCGGATCACTATTCTTAGTAACCATCATATCCAGCTCTAATTCATCCGCTCGCTTTTCGTCGATTGGCGTACAAATCAAGCCTCTGGCATGCGTGGCCATGAAGTTGATAATTTCAGGAGTTACTGTTTCTGCAGCACAAATGAAGTCTCCTTCATTCTCTCGATCTTCATCGTCAACAACGATAATGACTTTTCCTGCTTTGATGTCAGCGATTGCTTCTTCTATGGTATTTAATTCCAATTTTTTAGGTTTTTCAGTTACGCTTAGGTGGTTGCCAAACATTGTTTTTTACTCCTTTTATAAATTTAAAAAACCCTTCTAAAAGCGCGATATTCATGACTATAAAATATCGAATTGCTCTAAAAGGAATGAAATTAATCTTCACTTTTTTCAAAAGGATATCCAATAAAGGGATTCCAATCCCGCCTATCAACATTCCAATAAACAAATAATGAAAGAGGATGTTTTTATTCAAAGCTAGAATTAAGGCGCTTACGAGTGCAAAGATAATAAAAAATGGCCCTAGCCATCTTAAAACCTTATGCGAAAAAAAAGCAAAACTTAAGTTATTTCCTTTGTATAATAAATGCCGAAAGGTCATCAGGTTTTGAAAATTACCGGCAGAAATTCGTGATTTTCGACGATATTCCTCTTTCATATCATCGGGAAGCGTTTCAAAACAAATCGCTTTCATTTCATTGATCGCATCTCCACCTTTTTCAAAGGCTCTCATTGTGATGTAAAAATCATCCACCAGAAACTTATCAGGAATCATAGAAAAATGGCTGGATCTTATCGCATAACAGCCACCAAAAGGACCAATCATTTTACCATATACCAAGCCTTCCAGATTTTTTAAAGCTACCTCCTGACTGATATATTGATTTTCTAATTTCGAAATCCCTTCTGATTTCATTCCGATATTTGCCATGTTTGCATCCACAATCATGATCTGATCATTTTTAAAATGCTTAATCAATTCAAACAGCGTATTTTCATTGAGTATAACACTAGCATCCGTCATTAAAAAGACATGTCCCCGATCCTGTTTATTATTTTGAAAAGCAATTTGCGCTAAGTCATTTACAACTCCTGGCTTACCTCGTCTGATTTTAAAAGGATGGAAACTAAAATTAGATACCTTTTGCTGATAGGATTCAAGAATCGTATTCGTCTGGTCATCGGAATGATCAGAACCGATGTAAATTTGCAGTTTTTCTTTCGGGTAGTCTAAAGCGATCAAACTCTCCATTTTATCTCGAATGACGGATTCTTCATTGTAAACCGACATGATCACGGAAACAAAAGGAAGTTCATCTGATTGGGAGAAACAGATGCTATTTGGTTTTTTATTTCGAGCCTTTAATTTTAAAATAAGTGGATAAAGCACATAGGAATGAAACAAACCAAAAGCGCTCAAACAAAACAGTATTTTTAAAAATAAAAGCATTAAAGATTTTATGGATTCTGTAGGGATAGTTCAAAAATAAATTACGATTCAAGGTTTAGTTTATTTACGTACCATTCCTTAATGCGTAAAATTAAGTGAATTATTGGAAAAGCATGGAAATCAAAATAGTAATTGTGAGAAGATTCAAATATTCCTATAAATAGCCCTACCCAACCGTTTCTGGTAGATATTTTTTGTAGGCTTCTGTTAGTCGTTGGGCAATCTGGAGATTTTCATATTCTTTCGTTACAAAAGTATGAGCATTTGATCCCATTTTGGAAAGCTTAGATTTATTTTCGTAGCAAAATCGTATCGCTTTTAAAAAATCATCCACCGTATCTGCGATTAATACTTCTTCTCGATCACGAGCATCAATTCCTTCCAAACCTACTGAAGTGGTCAATACTACTTTGCCAAG
>CAYXQH010000332.1:0-6939 GCA_964467425.1 uncultured Saprospiraceae bacterium | reverse complement strand
GGACATAGTCTTGGAGAATATACTGCGGCTTGTATTAGCGGCGTATTTTCATTGAAAGATGCGTTGGCATTAGTGGCGAAACGAGGGAAGTTATTTTTGACCTTAGAAAAAGGAGGCATGCTCAGTGTTGCGGCACCAGGCAAAGAGATTGAACAATATTTAAATGATGAATTAGATTTAGCAGCAATCAATCGTCCAGACAATTGTGTCCTTTCTGGTTCGGAAAAAGCAATCGATGCCATTCAGAAAAAACTGGAGGCTCTAGACATTCAATGTTCGAAACTTCATATTTCTGTGGCGGCACATTCTTTAATGATTGAGCCTATCTTAAAAGAGTTTGAACAATTTTTAAAAGAAATCAAATTCTCTGCACCAAAAATACCAATTATTTCAAATGTAACTGGTAAATTTGCTGATAGCAAGGACATTCAATCCCCCTCCTACTGGTTAAATCACCTTCGACAAACCGTTCGTTTTAGCGACGGAATCGAGACTCTTTTACAATTAGAAAACAGACTTTTTTTAGAAGTTGGACCTGGACAGACACTCTGTACCTTTGCACGACAACATCCTGCTAAAAAAACAGGGCAAGTCATTCTAGCTTCTCTCCGCCACCCAAAGGAGACAACACACGATTACGCATTCATATTGAAAACAATCGGTCAACTTTGGTTGTCCGGTACAAGCATACAATGGAAAGCCCTGCATCATGACCAAATCATTACAAAAGTATCGTTACCGACCTATCCTTTTGAACGAAAACGTCATTGGATAGATCCAAAACATTCAGACAAAAACACTATAGAATCTTACGCAAACATGAAGCAAGCTGACAACAACATGCAACAGGAGGGGCCCAAAGTAAATAGAAAGGAATTGATCGTCAGAGACATCAAGGAAATTTTTCATCAACTCAGTGGAATTGATAAAAATGAGATGAACGATCAGGCAACTTTTCTCGAACTAGGTTTTGATAGTTTGTTCTTAACACAAGCTGTCGCAAAAATCAAGAAAAAGCTTCCCGTAAAAATTAACTTCCGACAATTATTTGAAGAAGCACCAAACTTTAGTGCTTTAGCAGACTATTTAGAAAATCAATTACCTGATGATGCTTATCAGGAAGAATTAGAACAATTAAATACTGCTCCGGCTTCAAATAATCCGCTTATTGAAAATCCGGAAACTGTAATCTCTGCTACTAAAATTAATTATCGTATACCTACAGAACAGCCAGCAAATCCAATACCTGCCGATGGTTCTGTGCAAAGTATAATTCAGCAGCAATTACAATTGATGCAACAGCAATTGGCCATGTTAAATGGGCAAGCGATCCAAACAAATCCTCCTGCATCTACTCCGGCACAAAATAAGCCCGCTGCTATTCAAGCACCTAAAGCAATTAGCAAACCAACTCCCATTTTAAAAGAAAAACAAAACGGTCTTCAGCCTACTCTTCCTAAAAGTCAAAATGGACAATCGACAGCTAAAGTAAAAAAAGGTGCTGCACACGGTCCATGGAAACCAATTGATAAAAAGAATGAAAGTGGGATGACCGACCAGCAGGAAAAATACCTGGCGGATTTAATAAAAAGATATACCACTCGAACAAAAGGATCACAGACACTAACTCAAAGTCAACGCAAACATTTGGCTGATCCCAGATCGATTACTGGATTTAATCGACTTTGGAAAGACATGGTTTACCAAATTGCTGTCGAGCGATCGAAAGGCTCAAAAATTTGGGATGTTGATGGCAATGAATATATCGATTTTAGAAATGCTTTTGGCATTAGCCTTTTTGGACACACGCCTGATTTTGTTCAAAAAGCCGTAGCTCAACAATTAGAAAAAGGGGTTGAATTAGGGGTACTTACGCCATTAGCAAAAAAGGTAGCTGATCTGCTTTGCGAATTAAGTGGTTGTGAAAGAGCAACGCTGGTCAATACTGGCTCCGAAGCAATTGTTGCTGCCGTTCGTGCTGCACGAACCGTGACTATGAAGGATAAAGTCATCGTCTTTGACGGAGACTATCACGGTATAGCAGATGAGATGTTGGTTCGTGCTGTAAAAATGAATGGTAGAACTAAAGCAATGCCAGTCGCTCCAGGCATTCCACAACTCGCCGTTCAAAACATGATCATTTTAGATTATGATGACCCGCAGGTCTTAGAAAAAATCAAAGCACATGTTCATGAAGTAGCAGCCGTAATTATTGAACCAGTTCAACCGAATAAGCCTTGCCGACAACCAAAAGAATTGTTTCATAACATTCGAAAAATCACCGCTCAAAATGAAGTAGCTTTGATTTTTGATGAAATGATTACCGGCTTTAGAGTAGCCCCAAGAGGTGCACAGGAATGGTATGACATCGAAGCAGATTTGATCGCTTATGGTAAAATAATCTCCGGTGGCTTACCGATGGCAGCAGTCGCTGGAAAAGCAGAATATATGGATGCTTTCGATGGTGGCCAATGGCGTTTTGGAGATGATAGTTATCCAGAAGCAGGTGTTACTTTCTTTGGTGGAACATTCGTTAAACATCCACTTAGCCTCGCTTCGGCTTATGCAGCTTTAAGCGAAATAAAAAAACAAGGACCAAAACTATATGAAGCATTAAATGCAAAATCTGCAAAATTTGCTGAACAATTAAAAGAACTTTTCCTTAAAACAAAAGCACCCTTAAGGGTACAATCAACTGCTTCTGTAGTTGCTATTCAAATAACAGACGATAACCCATTATCCCGATTAGTCTTTTATTATATGCGATTAAAAGGCATTCATATTAAAGAGAAAGCAGCTTTGATCTCGACCGAACACACTGTAGAAGATTTAAATCATACCGTGAAAATGTTTGAAGAGAGTATCAAAGAAATGCAAACGGCGGGTTTCTTTAAGATAACAGTTGCGGAGGTCGTAGATCATAATATGATCGTACTACCCCCTTCTCAACAAACCCTCCCGACTTCCGCGACACCGCTGATTGCAAAAAAAAAGCTCGCTCTAACCGACGGACAGAAAGAGATTTGGGTTGAACAACAATTAGGAACTAGCGCAGCAGCAGCTTACAACCTTGGTGCTGAGTTTCGATTCAAAGGTGATTTAAAACTTGAAGACTTAAACATTGCTTTTCAAAAGCTCATTCAGCGACATGAGGCAATGCGAGCTACCTTCTCCAAAACAGAAACAAGTCAGTCCATTCTGGCAGAACGGCAAATAGAAATTCCATATTCGGATATATCTACGCTTGCTTACGATGAAAAAGAACAGCGACTGGAAACGATTCGATTCAATGAAGGGGAGATTCCTTTTGATATTTTCAATGAGGTTCCGTTCCGAACTAAACTTGTCAAAGTTGACGAGCAAGAACACCATTTCTATTTTACGATCCATCATATTATTGCAGATGGTTGGTCGATGGGTGTTTTGATGAAAGACCTGGCAGCACTCTTCACACAAGAATCTAAAGGTGTGCAGATTGACTTGCCTACGGTTCGACAGCTTAGTGATTTTGTAAACGAACAAGAAGCCTATAAAAACAGTCCGGAAACTGAAGAGGCCATTAAATATTGGAAAGATCAATTCAAAGATGATATCCCGGTTTTAGAATTTCCAACGGATTTGTCCAGACCTGCTTCAAAGACCTATTCGGCTACCTTGGAAAAATTAACCATTCCAAAAGAACTTTTTAAAGATTTAAAGAAAGCGGCAAGACAGGAAAAAACTACTTTTTTCAATTTAATTTATTCTGCTTTTCAGATATTCATTCATCGACTGTCTCATCAGGACGATTTTGTTTTAGGAATCACTTCTGCAGCGCAGGCAAGTGGAGATAATCCACACCTGGTTACACATGGCGTAAATCTTTTACCGATTCGATTGCAAACGAAAGGAGAAGATTCTTTTGCTACCATATTAAGTGAGACCAGAAATAAAGTACTCGATGCTTTCGAACAACAACATCTTGCTTTTGGAAGTTTGGTGAAAAAATTAAAAGTTGCTCGGGATCCAAGTAGAACACCAATTATTTCGATCCTGTTTAATATGGATTCTCCAATTGAGACGCAGGTATTTGGTGATCTGGAAGTAGCCATGAATCCAATTCAACGGAACTATGAAACCTTTGACATTTTCATTAACATCAAACCTGTCGATGATAGCATTTTAATAGAATGGATTTATAATACTGATTTATTCTATACTGAAACGGTGCAAAGAAGATTAAAAGAATTTCAATCCTTACTGGAAAGTATAGCACAAAATCCAAAAGAGCAGGTTAGTCGATTAAATATTTTACCAGGATTTGAAAAAGAAATAGTACTCCATAAATGGAATGATACAATTGTTGATCGACCGGAACGAGTCATTCATCAATATCTTGAAGAGCAAGCGGTCACCACTCCGGATCAAATTGCCGTTTCAGATAAAAATCAATCGCTGACGTATCATGCATTAAACCAACGCGCTAATCAAGTGGCGCATTATTTTGTTGCACAAGGGGTACATACTGGAAATTTCATCGGCGTTTATTTTGAAAGAAGTGTCGACATGATCGTTTCTTTATTAGCCTGCATGAAAGTTGGAGCGATCTATGTTCCTCTGGATCCACTCAATCCGACAGAACGACTTAAAGTGATTCTGGATGATGCACAAGCTGATTTTCTAATCACGCAAGAAAAATTATTAGACACCTTACCAAGTGATTTTAAAAATGTGATTTGTCTGGATCGGGATGAAGCAATTATTCGCGGTTGTTCAACCAGTAATCTTTTCAAAAAAATAAATCAAGACCAGCTCGTTTATGTAAACTATACTTCTGGTTCTACCGGAAAGCCAAAAGGGGTATTAATTCCTCACTATGCAGTAGTCGATCATCACCTCGCAATCATTAACGATTTAGACTTAACTGCATCGGACAAAATTTTGAGTGTTGCCAGTATTGCTTTTGATCCTTCTGTTCAGGATTTCTTTATGCCACTCATGATTGGTGCTCAAACTTATATTGCCGGAGATGAAGAAAAAACGGATGGTTTTCAATTAAAAGAAGCACTCGCACGCGTTCAGCCAAGTCTAATGCAAGCGACCCCTTCGACCTGGCGCATGTTATTAATGGCCAACTGGGAAGGCAATGACGATCTAACCATCCTAAGTGGAGGGGAAGGATTAACCAAAGAACTTTCTAATAAATTGATCCAACGTTCTCATCGACTATACAATATTTATGGTCCAACAGAAACAACGATTTGGTCTACCTTAAAACTTTTGAAAGGTGATCGTTCGCTGACCAAAATGGAAAGCTCTTACGAACCTATTGGTCGTCCAATTCAAAATGTGCAAGTCTATCTCTTAGACCAACATCAAATGCCAGTCCCGATTGGTGTTGCTGGGGAAGTCTATATCGGAGGTATCGGCGTTGCACCAAATGGTTATTTTAAAAGAGAGGATCTCAATGCTGATAAATTTATCTCTAACCCTTTTGAAAACACACCAGGGGAAAAACTCTATCGCACCGGAGATATGGCGCGCTACCTTGCCAATGGAGATTTAGAATATTTAAACCGCGCGGATACTCAGGTTAAAATCCGAGGTTTTAGAATTGAGCTTGGGGAAATTGAATCTGCCATTGATCAGTTTGAAGAAGTTCGAGAAAATGTAGTCATCATTCGGGAAGACCAAAAAGATAATAAACGATTAGTCGCCTACTGTATACCGGAAGAAGGAAACAACTTAGATATTGATGCGCTTAAAAAACACCTGAAATCAAAACTTCCGGATTATATGGTGCCTGTTGCCTTTGTAAAAATGGATGAATTTCCATTAACCGCAACGATGAAAATCAATCGAAGTAAATTGCCGTTGCCAGAAGCATCTGAAAAGGATACTAAAAAAGTCTTTATCGCTGCTCAAAATAAAAATGAAAAAATCCTTGAAAAAATCTGGACGCAGTTGATTGGAATTTCAAAGATTAGTATAGATGATGACTTTTTTGAAATCGGTGGCCATTCTTTAATCGCAGTGAATATGATCACGATGATTGAAAAGGAGACTGGAAAAAAACTTCCACTGGCAACGCTTTTAGAGAATTCAACCATTCAGAAATTAGCTCGACTATTGGAGGATGATAAAAAAATTGAAAAAACCAGAAACTCCTCCTTAGTTCCTGTAAAACCATCAGGTACTAAACCTCCTTTATATGTCGTACACGGAGCCGGGCTTCATGTCCTCATGTTTCAGATGTTAGCTTCAAACATGGATAAGGAGCAACCTCTTTATGCGCTTCAAGCCAGAGGGCTAAATGGTGAAGCAGAGCCACTCACTAGAATGGAAGACATCGCTGCACATTATATCAGTGAAATTTTAGAACAGAATCCGGACGGCCCCTATCTATTAGCAGGTTATTCCTTTGGAGGATTGATCGCTTTCGAAATGGCGAAGCAATTAGAAGCGATGGGTAAAGAGGTAAAAATGCTTGCGATGTTTGATACGATTGTCCGAGAAGCAATTACTGGAGAAAGTCAGAATAATAGCTATTATAAAAAGCTAGCTAACCTTGGTCGGAAAGTAGCCTGGAATATTTCTACACTTGCAAAAGATCCGATTCCAAATTTTAAATATAAATCACACATTTTAAAAAGAAGATATCAACGTTGGGTTGGAAAAGGAGGAAATAATAGTATACAAGAAGCCGATGCAATTTATGGCGGGAAAGTAGATTATGCGAATAAGGAAGCTTTCGATAATTATCGAATCAAGCCTTATAATGGAAAGATAGCTTTATTTAAAGCTGAGCATCATCGATTTTACATGAGTGATTTTAAATATTTAGGATGGAAACCATACGCCTTAGGTGGTGTGGAAATCCATACAGTACCCGGTGATCATTTAACATTATTTGATCCGGCACATGGAGCACGCTTTGCAGCAATTTTACAAGACTGTCTT
>CAYXQH010000331.1:0-6957 GCA_964467425.1 uncultured Saprospiraceae bacterium | reverse complement strand
AAAATATGGTACCATAGCATCCACTACTCTTGGATCACAAGGTGTAGTCGCATTATTATCAAGATATATTAATCGTTTATCTGTCATTGTTTTTATTTAGATTTAATCTAAAGAAAGAGTAAATATAGTGCAAATATAACAGTTTTCCGCTTAAAATGTTCTTCAAAAAATTAAGTTTTACTGGCGAAACGAGTAAGTTTTTACATTATCTTAGCGGAAACAGAAAAAAGAATCCTTTTAATTAAAAAACAAGCCTAAATAAGGCAAATCAGAATGTCAGAAATCAACAATTTATTTAAAGAATTTGCTCCCATTTCTAAAGAAAATTGGTTAGAAAAGGTAAAAAAAGACTTAAAAGGCAAGCCTTTAGAAGATTTGTCCTGGCATTTAGAGGAATCGATCATTATTGAACCTTTTTATCATAGCGACGACAATATTGACAAAACCTCCATAGTCCGTGATCTCGGTACTAATAATTGGGCTCTAGGAGAAGATATTGAAATAGATGATTTAGAAATAGCTAACAAAATTTTATTAGATGGCCTTGCTAATGGAGTTGATGCCCCCCGATTAGTTTTTAAAACAATCCCTTCGAAAGAAGATTTTAAAACATTACTGGAAGCTATTATTCCGAATTATATTCAGCTTCATTTTAAAATCACCTCCTCTGTTACTGATCAACTAGCGCTTATAGAAAATTATTACGCTTATCTGCAAGATCAAAATATAGATACCGAAACTCTCAAAGGAAGTTTTCAATTTAATGCAGATCAACAAGAAGTGTTGATTAAGTCTAAAAAGTATTTCCCATCTTACAAATGCTTACACCTGGATTTTTCAAAAGAAGACTCAAACACTTCTGCAGTTATTGATGAGCTAACAACTATTCTAAAAGCAATAGATACTCTTTTTCAGGAAATTGATGCTGTAGACATTCCCTCTATCCAGGTTTCAATTCCAATCGGGACTAGTTATTTTGTGGAAATCGCAAAGCTCCGTGCTTTAAGGATTCTATGGTCTAACTTATTAAATGCTTATCAGACAGATATCATACCCTTATGCCTGGATGGGCATGTCGCTCAAAACACTTACGACGAAAACACAAACAGTAATATGATTCGATGTATGACGATTGCTATGTCTGCTGTCATTGGTGGTGTGGATCGTCTTACTATTTTACCTGCTGATAAAAAGGGCTCGCCTTTCACTAAACGAATTGCTCGAAATGTCCAGCACCTCCTTAAAATGGAAAGCTACCTGGACCGGGTAGTTGACCCCGCTGCAGGTAGCTTTTATATTGAAAAATTAACCAGGTTGTTTGCTGAAAAAACCTGGGATCGTTTTAAGGCTATCTAAGCTTTTCTAAAACAATAATACTTTATCAATCTCGTGGATGACTCCATTGGAGGTCATTAAATCTAAGCCAATAAGATTAGCTGTGATCAAACCCGCAACCACTTTAGGGTTACTGGGATCATTCAAATCTATATGAACCGTTTTCGACAGATACATGATCGTAATCTGAAAAGAGTTTGTAAACTGATCAGATGTATATGCACCTGTTGTTGAAAAATGATATTGAAGAATAGTATTCAATACATTTGGACTAATCTGATCGATAGATGACCAGCCGTTATTATCTAGTAAAGCCTGCCATGCTGCATTATTTGGTGCAAAGAAAGTGTTTGGACCAACGCTTTCAACATCAAAGCCAGCTCTTTCGACAGCAGCATTCAACATGCTAAATTTAGCATCTTGAGTAATATATTCCTTCATAGAGACTAGATTCGCACATGGTGGACAATCACTACCTCCACAATCTACACCTGTTTCATTACCATTTTGAATACCATCTGTACAAGTTGCATCGGCCTGACATGGTGGACATTCACTACCTCCGCAATCTACGCCTGTTTCATTTCCGTTTTGAATACCATCTGTACAAGTCGCATCGGCCTGACATGGTGGACATTCATTTCCTCCACAATCTACACCTGTTTCATCTCCATTTTGAATGCCGTCTGTACAAGTCGGATCAGTCGTACATGGATCACAATCTCCCCCACAATCAATACCTGTTTCATTACCATTCTGAATACCATCCGTACAAGTCGGAGTAGTCGTACATGGATCACAATCTCCTCCGCAATCAATACCTGTTTCATTACCATTTTGAATACCATCTGTACAACTTGGTGTTGTCGTACAAGATGCAGCACAATCTCCTCCGCAATCGATACCTGTCTCTGTACCATTTTGAATACCATCAAAACATGTTGATTCATTTCCTCCATCACCTATTAAATCATCATCTTTTGTACAAGCATTAAATGCCAGCAAAGAAAATATCAATACAAATAAGGAAAGTCCTTTTGTGAAATTTCTCATAAAAAATTAAACTTGTTATAAATTATTTAATTTCGGAGGATGCCTCCTGGAGGGTATCGAAGCTAGAAATGCAAAAAGGATACCAGAAGAAAAAGCGAAGAGGAGATCTGTATATTTAAAAATAAAAAAAGGATCCGGCTGGAATGGGTGTGCTAGGTGATTTCTCAATGTTCCCATAATTTTCCTGCCGGAGCCTTCGATCTCAAAACCATGAAGAAATTATGCGTTAGTGGTCGATAGTGTAAGAGAGTCTAATAACTACCTGGTTGAACAAATAATGTATTAGAAATACTACCAACCACTTAAGCATAAACGAATATCCTTCAAGTTGGTTAACGGTAAAAAGGGTTAAAACGGTAATCCAATAATTCTTCTTTTAGAATCTGGATTTAATGGTGTTCGCATAAGGTGTGAAACCTTTAAAGCGGGTTTAAAATCTCAATGGTGTAGTAGTTTTTATGGTTCTTTATTCTAAATAGTGAATGAGCTTAGCTGTTATTTTTACATCATCACAAGTTCCTTCTTCCTCAACAAGTCTGAAATCAGAAAAGACAATAGCGTCTGCGCCTCGATTCTTAGCTTCCTCTATCATTTCATTTTGAACTTGCTGTACAAGCCTGGATTCATAGTCGTCAATTTCATTACTTACCAATAATCCTATTGTCTTGTATTCGCGCCGGATGTCCTTTTCATCATAATACGTATCTACATTGCTCTTCTTTTCGAATGTCTCTCCTAAATAATGGATTGTACTAGGATAACAGGAAACGAAGAAGAATAGCCCTGCCAAGGCAATAAACTGATACCAGTTTGATTTTTTTACAATTTTCATGAGCTTTATTTTAAAAGTGACAGAATCTAGCCTTATTGTAAAACCGGTAAAAGTTCACACTGACCACAGCTATATCAAATCGGGGATTCGAAATTATACTGTGGTCGAGTGTAAGTAAGTAGAACTTTTTTCATAGCTTTAAATAATATATATAAATGGGCGTTCTCTATTAGTCTGTGATTTTTTCTATTGTATTTAAAAGCAATTTATGGCAAATAAACCATCGAAAAAAGGGGTAAATTGCCCGAAAAAATTGTTTAACCTAAAAGTCCAAGTGTTAAGGCCAAATGTTAAGAAAAAAACATATTAAACCACTGATAATCAACTACTTGAAATTGTGTTAAATTCTTGAAAAATCAAATGTTAAGAAATTTTAACACCCTCTAAAGCTGGTAAAAACACGAGAAAAGCTAAAAATGAAAGAAAAAGAAAACCGTTCGATCAATCCAGAGGCTTCAAAAAGATTTGCGAAAGGAAATAAAAAGCCTTTTAGCACTAATGAGTTAATCGAAGGTATACTTGCAGGAGATCGAATTTTACTAAGCAAAGCCATTACCTTTATTGAAAGTGATCTCCCTGCCCATCAGGAAATTGCTAAAGAGCTTTTAGAAAAGTGTTTACC
The DNA here is from genome assembly GCA_964467425.1 of uncultured Saprospiraceae bacterium. GTDB lineage: Bacteria > Bacteroidota > Bacteroidia > Chitinophagales > Saprospiraceae > JAHDHW01. The sequence continues at coordinate 3,115 of CAYXQH010000331.1, read as the reverse complement.
ACACACCAACGATCAATCAATCCGTATAGGCGTCACTGGAAGCCCAGGAGCCGGGAAAAGTACCTTTATTGAAGCCATCGGTTCTCATATCCTGGAAGAAGGTGGAAAATTAGCTGTTTTAGCCGTTGATCCATCCAGCCAAATCAGTAAAGGCAGCATTCTAGGTGATAAAACCAGAATGCAAACGCTGGCGGCAGACGATCGTGCCTTTATTCGTCCTTCCCCTGCTGGTACGGCGCTTGGAGGAGTTGCCCAAAAGACAAGAGAAACCATTATCCTTTGTGAAGCTGCTGGCTATAATACTATTTTAATAGAAACAGTTGGAGTTGGGCAATCAGAAATCGCGGTTCATTCTATGGTGGATTGTTTTTTATTACTCTTATTACCAGGAGCAGGTGATGATCTTCAGGGTATTAAAAGAGGAATTGTTGAAATGGCAGACTTGATTGTTGTCAATAAAGCCGATGAAGATCGGCAAAGCCTGGCAAAAGAATCTCAGATGGCTTATAAAAATGCAATTCATCTTTTTCCACCAAAAGAAAATAACTGGATCGTTCAAGTGATGACTTGCTCCGCCTTACAGAATAAAGAAATTGACAAGGTTTGGAACAATATTAATAAATATAAAAAACAGACCGTTGAAAATGGTTACTTCGAACATCAACGGATTCAGCAGTCAAAATACTGGCTGCATGATAGCATAAAAAAAGAGCTGGGAAAAATATTTTATAAAAACGAAAGAATTAAGAATCGGCTTGATCAGATTGAATCTGAAGTAACGGCGGGCAAGCGTTCTCCTTTCAGAGCAGCGGAGGAATTAATCAAGCTATTTTTAAATGATTAAATATTTCTGTATTTTTCTATGACCTTATCACAAGCTTCGTCCAGCATTTGATACACTTTTTCAAAACCATTATTATAATATGGGTCAGGAACATTTTGATTATATCCAGGCTTTACCATATTCATTATTAAAGCTATCTTATCAATCTCTTCTTCTGTACCAGCCAAAGCCTTTACATTATTATAGTTAGAAGAATCCATCACAAAAATCAAATCAAATATTTTCAAATCGTCTGACCTAAACTTCCTCGCTCGTTGGTTTGAAATGTCGAGGCCATATTTTTTAGCAACTGCAACCGATCGCTCATCCGGACTTTCACCTACATGCCAGGCACCAGTTCCAGCTGAATCGATTTCCCAATCTAATCTACTTGATTCCACCTTAGCCTTCAATATACCTTCAGCTAGAGGAGATCTACAAATATTCCCAAGGCAAACCATTAATATTTTCATGACTTTAAATTTATTCTGTTGTAATATAAGAATTTATACATTCCTTAAAATACAACACACATATTATTTTTTAAATATTTGATTTTTTTTAATAAATAATTTGGTTAAGCAATTTTAATATTATACTTTTGAATATATGACAGCAGAATAGGTCTACCTTACTAATAACGTTTGGTAGTGTTAATCGGCTGTTTATACAACACTTAACACTATAATCCCTGCCGATTCATGACACACTATCAAAACACCACGTTTATCAAACGTGTGGGCATAAGCCCTTTAGAAGAACAGGTCTACAGCATTCTTGATTCTAGAATTCAATTCATCGACTACCAAGTACAAAGTTATTTCAACACGCATACGTCAAGCACCAGTCCTTCCTCCAACGAAGAATTTAGTTATTCTGGTCCTTCTAGCGCGAATAACCTTGTTTCCAATCTTGACCAAATTTTAAGCTATACCGAAAAGCTGCAAAATGATCTTAAGCTATTACAAGTATTAAGATCATGGTTGAAGGAAGAAACCGCTCGCGATGTTCTAGACCTATTAACGAATAACAAATATTTGAATTATTCTGAAGAGACATTGGAGCACCTATTGAAGAAAAAGGCGTTATTTTATTATTCTCTCAGAGTGAATCAACATCAACTTTCTTCATAAAATTCACCAAGTAGAATTTTTTTACGTTACTTAAAAAGCCCTCAATTCTCCTGTTGGCTTGATTATTGATTTTTTGGTACTGTTTGCAATCCCCCCCTATTTAAACAGTAAGCCAAAACCCGCCTGCTCCGCGATCGGGCCTGATGACTCTGACAGTATCAGACTCGTCTGAGCAGGAAATTGATATAATAATTTTTTAAAAGCCCACTCAGATATTTCAACGTAATATCTCCTGATACCGAGATCAATTACTCATGAAATTTCTTCGGGTCAAAATTATTATATAGGCAATTTTGGTTTAGTACTTAATATTCCAAAAAATTAATAATCATTATGAGAAAGCTATCATTGGTGCTCTTCTGCGCATTCGTATTATTATTCCAGGCATGTCAAAACTTTGAGGATATAAAAGAAATTGATTCAGTAGAACATAGTCCTGAATTCGCCGTCCCATTAGTAAACTCCACTTTATCGTTAAACGATGTTTTAGAAAATGATGATGATCTTTCTTTTTTAGAAATTGATCCTGATGGAGCGATGACTGCAAAATATACACAAGAGAATATGGAACAAGCTGCGTCAGAGCTTATTCAGGAAATGGAAGATTTTCCAGTTGTTTTGATCGATAGTTTTATGAGTGTCCCTGTCAATTTATTCGAGAACCTAAGTGTTTCGCAATTAAATTTAAAAAACGGAACACTTGAATTTGATATTCAATCCAGCCATACAGAAGATATAGATTTAACTATAACTTTTCCAGGTATGACAAAAAACGGTGTGCCTTTTCAAGTACAGACTTCCATGGATTACCAAGGAAATACTCCAGTATCTACAAATATCCCAGCGACGCCTTTACAAGATTTTGAACTTTCACTAGCTGGTGGAAATTTGGAAATACGTTATGAAGCGTATAATACTATGGGTGATCGGGTATTATTAGATCTAATTAGTGGCGAAGCTAAAAACTGGGAATATAGTAGTATTGAAGGAGTTTGGGAAAACGAGACCTTTCCATTAGATAATGACACGATTGATATTGATTTATTCGGTAACTCGATTGAAGGGCAAATTAGCCTTGAAGATCCAAAGTTAGCAATTGACCTAGTTAATTCGATTGGATTTCCAGTACAGTTGAAAATTCAAAACATGACTGCTTATC
>CAYXQH010000330.1:0-6967 GCA_964467425.1 uncultured Saprospiraceae bacterium | reverse complement strand
TTTGGTTTCGACCAATATTGAAGGGCAATACACTATTTCCGGAGTAGTTCTAGATGAAAATCAAAATGGTTTAAAAAATGCAGAAGTATTTTTATTACCACAGGCAAACGAATATAAAACAGATGCGACAGGGCGTTTTGAAATTAAAAATCTTCCAACTGGTAATTATGAACTCGTTACTTTTTTGGAAGGTTATGGTACGATCCAACAGCTAATAGAATTAAAAGACCAATCGATTGAATTGACGATTCAACTAACCAAACTAGCCGTCAAATTAGTAGAGGTAATTGTCAAAGAAGAAAAAGAACAAGTTTTTGGTCTTAGAAAATTAAAGGCCGTCGAAGGAACTGCTATTTATGCTGGAAAAAAATCAGAAGTCGTTTTACTTGATCAGCTCATTGCTAACCTTTCTGCTAATAATGCTCGACAAATTTATGCGCAGATCGCTGGTCTCAATATTTACGACACCAATGATGCCGGACTTCAACTCAGCATCGGAGGTCGAGGTCTTGATCCCAACCGAACTGCTAATTTTAATACACGTCAAAACAACTATGACATCTCTGCTGACGTCTTAGGTTATCCGGAAAGTTACTACTCCCCTCCTGCCGAAGCCCTGGAAGAAGTTCAAATAATCCGCGGCGCGGCGTCTTTACAGTATGGTACTCAATTTGGTGGCTTAGTCAATTTTATTTTTAAAAAACCTAATCCCAATAAAAAAATTGAATGGACCTCCAGGCAAAGTATTGGATCAAATGCATTATTTACTTCTTTTAATTCTTTGAGTGGTACCATTGGCAACACTTCTTATTATACCTATTTCAATAATAAGCAAGGCAATGGATTTAGACCAAATTCAGCCTTCGAATCGAGCAATCTTTTTGCACACATCAATCATCAGTTTTCTAATAAGACCAGTTTAAACCTGGAATTGACTTATTTAAATTATCTGGCTCAACAAGCTGGAGGCTTAACCGATGCGCAGTTTTATGAAAATCCTAATTTTAGCAATCGAAGTCGTAACTGGTTTGAAGTAAATTGGAAATTATACGCTTTACAATTCAAACATAAATTTTCTCCGAGATCAGATTTTTCAATTCAGGTATTTGGATTGGATGCTGATCGAAATGCGCTAGGCTTTCGGACCAATCGCGTTTCTCAAACGGATGACCTAAATGCCCCGCGAGATTTAATCAAAGGGAAATTTCAGAACTGGGGAACGGAAGCTCGTTTTTTACACCGTTATAAATTAGCCGGGAAGTCTTCGATCTTTTTAATAGGCACTAAATTTTACCAATCGAATAATAAAGCGATTCAAGGTGCTGGTACTGCGGCTTTAGATGCAGATTTTTCGCTTCAAAACGAAGCCTTTCCAAATTATGCCAATCAATCTGATTTTAAATTTCCTAATAAAAATCTCGCTTTTTTTGGGGAGCATATTTTATACCTCAACGATCACTTTTCTGTTACACCAGGATTCCGATTTGAATATATTAAAACACAAAGCATTGGATCTTTCTTAGCAATCGATTTTGATCTGGCTGGAAATCCAATTCGCAACATGACTTTTGAGGACAATCGAACCTTTTCCAGAAAACGATTACTCCTAGGTCTTGGATTGAGCTTCAAACCTTCTGATCAAGCTGAATGGTATAGTAACTTTTCGGAGAACTATCGCTCTGTAACCTTCAACGATATTCGGACTGTCAATCCTTCCTACCAGATCGATCCAAATATCACGGATGAAAACGGTTATAATGTTGATCTTGGGTTTCGTGGGCAGTTAAAGAATCTCAAAATCGATATCAACGCTTTTACACTTTTATACAGAGATCGCTTAGGCGAAGTACTACGACCGGAAACCAGAATCAATGCAGAAGGAGTAGTCACCGAAACCGGGCGAATCATTCGATTCAGAGGCAATATTGGTAAAGCTGTTATTTATGGCATTGAAAGTTTGATTGATTGGAATTTTTTGAAACCAGACATCAAGGGGAATCAATTTTTCAAAGCAAACATTTTTGCCAATACCGCTTTGACCACTTCTCGGTATTTTGATTCAGAAATAGCCGGTGTCAATGGAAATAAAGTGGAGTTTATCCCTCTTTTAAATTTAAAAACAGGGCTTGGGTTTGGATATAAAAACCTGTTAGCTAGTTTTCAATATACCCTTTTGGACTCGCAGTTTTCAGATGCATCGAATGCGCTCCAAAATCGAAATGATAATCAAAGTGGTATTATCGGGCAGATTCCGAAGTATGGTGTCGCTGATTGCTCTTTTTCTTATCGTTTTAAGTTTTTAAAATTTGAAAGTGGGATCAATAACCTATTTAATGAGCAATATTTTACAAGACGAGCAACAGGCTATCCAGGCCCAGGGATCATTCCTTCTGCTCCTAGAACCTTTTATACTACCTTAGAATTTAAATTTTAAGCAAATCCTTCCCTTTTTAAGGGAAGGGAATGAATCTGCCCGTTCCATTCAGGTTGACGACTCCGATAGTCGTGTCAGACTCATCGGAGCGGGTTCCGCTTGAAAAGTGGAAAAAAGGGTTGGGTTTCGCTAAAAAACTTGATCTTTGATGTTTATTTTTATCGTATAATATGCTATCTTTGCACTCCGAATGTAAAAAATACTCTAAAGTGAGTATTGCAGAACAGGCTTAAGCCTGTTTTCATTAGAAAACTAGGCTTCATAGCTCAACTGGATAGAGTCCTTGACTACGAATCAAGAGGTTGCAGGTTCGAATCCTGCTGAAGTCACTGAAGCAGGATGAGGAGTTTATCCCGATAAAGGTAATTTTCTTCTCATCTTGTATAATAAAATTGGCTTTCATCGGGAAATCCTGCTGAAGTCACTATAGAATTCATTTAAGATTTTAAAATATTATAGACTATGTCTAAAGTTTGCGAATTAACAGGAAAAAGACCGATTTCAGGACATCACGTTTCTCACTCAAATCGAAAAACGAAGCGTCGTTTTTTGCCTAATTTACAGAAGAAGCGTTTTTTCATCCCTGAAACAGGCGAATGGGTAACATTGAAAGTTTCTACTTCAGCATTGAAGACCATTAACAAGCTAGGTATTCATGCTTATTTGAAAAAAGTAGAGAAAAAAGGAATGTATACAGGCATCAAGCTGTAATTATTCTATCAATTTTAAAATAATTATTTAAATATATATCATGGCAAAGAAATCAAAAGGTAATCGTGTCCAGGTAATTCTTGAATGTACAGAGCATAAGAAAAGTGCACAGCCTGGAACTTCTCGTTATATTACTACGAAGAACAGAAAAAATACTCCTGAGCGATTGGAATTAAAGAAATATAATCCGATATTGAAGAAGTATACTGTTCATAAAGAGATTAAGTAGTAAAGTCAGAAATCTAATTTTTGACAAATACTTATAACACCTTTTTAAATTAATTTTCTAATTTTAAATACATCAAGCTATGGCTAAGAAAGTATCTAAAAACTCGAGAGTCGGAAAACGTGCAGCTAATGCTGGTTCTGGACGTGATTTTGTAAAAGTGGTCAAAAGTGTTAAAGACCCTATTACTGGAAAATATACTTACAAAGAAGTTATGATTCACAAAGACAATGTGAAAGAATTCTTTGCTAAAAAATAATCATACCTCGTTTAACATACTGGTATAAAAATAAAAGGCTTTTCTTAAAACAAGGAAAGCCTTTTGTATATTCGCAAGGTTCAATAAAACAAGTTAGTAAGCCAAAAAGTAAAAACACTGTAAGGGCTTAAAACTTAAAATTCTTTCACTTGTTTATTTGATAACTTATTAACTTGATAACTTGATTAACTATGAGTTTTTTTGGAAAGTTTTTTAATAAAAAGAAAGAAGAAGAATTAGATAAAGGTCTTGAGAAAACGAAATCTGGTTTCTTCAGTAAAATATCGCGGGCCATTGCTGGAAAAGCAACCGTTGATGTTGAAGTACTAGATGAATTGGAAAACATTCTTATTTCTTCTGATGTCGGATTGGATACTACTGTCAAAATCATTGAACGAATAGAGGCGAGAGTTGCGAAAGATAAATACATCAACACAGCAGAGCTCAATGAAATTCTGCGTGATGAAATCGTTCAATTACTGAGTGAAAATGACACCGAAGAATTAGAAGATTTTACCGTTCCTGAAGATAAAAAACCTTACGTTCTTTTATTTGTAGGCGTCAATGGTGTTGGAAAAACAACCACAATTGGAAAACTTGCAAATCAATATAAATTACAAGGCAAAAAAGTAGTTTTAGGAGCCGGAGATACCTTTCGTGCTGCGGCGGTTGATCAATTGAAAATTTGGGCCGACCGTGTTGGATGTGATTTCTATAGTAAAGGAATGAACACCGACCCTGCCGCAGTTGCTTATGAAACCGTTCAATATGCTATGAATAATGATTGCGATGTTGCCATCATTGACACCGCTGGTCGTTTACATAATAAAAAGCATTTGATGGAGGAGTTGACCAAGATAAAACGCTCTGCTCATAAAAAACTAGCTGGTGCGCCGCACGATGTTGTTTTGGTACTGGATGCAACAACTGGACAAAACGCTATCGAACAAGCAACACATTTTACCGCTGCAACAGATGTTACTTCTTTAGCCCTGACCAAATTAGACGGTACTGCTAAAGGCGGTGTCGCGATCGGTATTAGTGATCAATTTAAAATTCCGATTAAATACATTGGCGTAGGTGAAGGCATCGAGCAAATTCAGGTTTTCAATAAACGAGCTTTTGTCGATTCAATGTTTAAAAAATAAGACTTACTTTATCAATATTGAAAATCCAAATTCCGCTTCTTGCAGAATTTGGATTTTTTATTTTCAAAACTTGCCATTTCTTTGTTATCTTTCATAAAATTTTAAACCCCCAACTAATTTAATCAAACCCTGTAATGGCCAAAACGTACATCCTCCACCGTAACAAAGAGCAAATTAAAATTCAAAAAGAAGCCGAATACTTTACGGCAATTGTCAACGATGAAAAACTAATTTATGAAGTCAACCAACGACCTGAAGTCAGTAAGGTCAAACGTGTCTTTAATAATGTGTTTAAAATCAAATCGACAGGCAAAAACTGTAATGCATTAGTCGATAAGCTTCGAACCCAATATGATTCCCGATTGGTTTTTCATCATGCGTATAAGCCAGCCGGTGATGCTTCGACGAGATATTATATAACCGATCTGGTAGTCGTCCGTTTTAAAAAAAGCGCTTCTAATACAAAGATGGAATCCATCATGGCAACTTGTGGACTACAGTATATTAAGCAATATGCCGATTCATCTACCTACCTGTTTAAGGTGACCAAATCGGCAGGAAAGAATCCTGTTAAACTTTGCAATGACCTTAATAAAATGGAGGAAGTTGATTATGCGGAACCAAATCTGGTTAATCGCTTTGACAAATCCGCCCTTCCAAAGGATTCTCATTTCGCTTACCAATGGCATTTAAAAAGCAAAAATGGGCTGGAGTTAGTTGCCGGTGCTGATGTAGATGCGGAAGGTGCCTGGAAGATTACGAAAGGTTCCAGAGATGTTGTCGTTGCTGTGATTGATGATGGTTTTGACTTAACCCATCCGGATTTAAGAGCAAAAAACAAAGTCGTCCACGCTCGTGATTTTGTTGATGGTGATAGAAGTCCATTTCCAAGTGATGCACATAATGATTATCATGGAACACCTTGCGCAGGTGTTGCGATCGGTGAAGAAAACGGAAGTGGTATCGTCGGTATCGCTCCTAAATGCGCATTTATGCCCATCCGTTTTGATCTGGCAGCAGATGATGATTTGCTTTATGAAATATTTGATTATGTTGGAAAACATGCCGACGTGATTTCTTGTAGCTGGGGGCCTGTTCCGGTGTATGCACCGCTGGGTAGTTTGCTGAGCTATAAGTTTACACAGATCGTAAAATCTGGTGGCCCGCGTGGAAAAGGAGCTGTTTTACTATTCGCCGCTGGAAACTTTAATGCACCAATCAAAGATTTAAACAATACCGATTTTAAATGGCGACATCCTTCTCATGGGGTTAAGAAACAAGCAAGAGCCATCTTTAATGGAAACGCAGGACATAAAGACGTTATGACTATTGCAGCTTCCACCAGCCAAAACAAAAAAGCCGCCTATAGCAATTGGGGGAAAGAAATTAGCGTGGCTGCACCAAGTTCCAATTGGCATCCGCTTGACCCATTTGAAAAAATGCCCGGTCGTGGAATCTGGACCACCGATAACGAAAACTTCGGATTAGGATTTACAGGTAATAGTCGTTACACCGGATTATTTGGCGGAACTTCCAGTGCGGCACCTTTGGTGGCAGGCATCGCGGCTTTGGTCATTTCAGCCAATAATAAATTAACTGCTAAAGAAGTGCGAGCGATCATTGAAAGCACAACAGACAAAATTACGGACGACAGCAAGGACGTTGTTTTAAAACACAATAAAGGAACTTATACCGGTCGCGGCAAGAGCAGCCATTCAGAGTGGTTTGGCTATGGAAAAGTCAATGCAGCAAAAGCAGTTGCTCTGGCGAAGTCGATGGCAACGCCTAAAAAAACAAGCCCGACCAAAACGAAACCGCCTGCGATTAAAAAACCGAAAGCGATTACTTCAGGTATTGCGATCGCAGCTGCCTTAGTCAATCCAAAAGGTCGGGAGTCTGGAAAGGAAACCATCACCTTACTCAATCAAACCGATAAAGCAGTCGATTTGACTGGCTGGTATCTTTCTAATAAACCAAAGAAAAACCAATACCTCAATAAGCTGACGATTGAGCCTAATGCTTTTCTAACGATTAAAGCGGATAGTAAAAAAATTAGATTGACCAATACAGGTGGCGTAATTAGCCTCTTTAATTCAGATGACAAAAAAGTGCATGAGGTAAAGTATACTAAAAAAGATGCATCGAAGAATGGTTGGACGACGCGGTTTTGAAATGGGTAAGACTATTAT
>CAYXQH010000329.1:0-6975 GCA_964467425.1 uncultured Saprospiraceae bacterium | reverse complement strand
GTAAAAGATTCAACAAAGGTTCCAGTTGCAATGTAGTTTTGTGTTCCAAGAACATAGAAGTCTCCTTCACATATCTCAGCATCAATCGTCTGATTAAAAGTTGGATTTACCGTAAGGTCAAGTGTTACTGTACTATCACAACCAAATGAGGTCGTGTATGTTTCGGTATATACACCAGATACGGATAATGCTCCATTGGCAAAAGCATAGGTTTCACCTTCACAAATACTTGCTGCAACATCCTGATCAGCAAACTGATTAACTACCGTCAGATTCAAGGTAACTGTACTATCACAACCATGAGAAGAACTAAGACTTGCTGTATAAGTTCCAGTCTGGTTATAATTTGTATTATCAAAAATATAGCTATCTCCATTACAGATTTCTGCATCAATAATAGTTAAAGCAGGCTGAACAGTTAGTTTAAGTGTTGTAACACTTTTACATGCTCCGAAACTAAATGTATCCACATAAGTTCCAGACTGATGATAGGAGGTTGCTCCAACCACTACACTATCTCCTTCACAAATCGTTTCATTCATATCAAAAATGTAGGTACAACTGTATACCGATACAGCATCGTCCACTGAACTTGCAGCGTACATATGTTTTCCATCCGGCGTTATAGCAACAAACTGTGCACCATCTAAACCATTGATTCCTGGACTTGCATCAAACACTGCACTTTCGAATAAAAGCGATCCATCTGTTGGATTTCGTCGAAATGCAGTAATTGCATCATCATTGGAACTTGTAACATATATATGTTCACCGTTAGCACTTATTGCCAAACGTGAAGGACCATCTATTCCTTCTACGCCATTTACTCCATTCTTTACTTGATTATTGTAGGTTAATGCCCCTGTAGATGCATCTCGATCAAAAATAGCCATAGCATCATCATTTTGACCTGTAGCGTATACATTTGCATTATCCGGACTTACCACAACTCCTGTTATTCGCTGAATCCCGTCTACTCCATTTTGACCATCTTTGACTACTCCTGCATAGGTAAGTGATCCATCTGTATTTCTTTCAAAAATTGAAATAGCATTATCATTATTACCAGAAGCATATACGTTATTTCCATCTGGACTTACACTTACACCATTCGCTCTATTCAAACCATCTACACCTGAAGCACCATCCTTAAATACTTCCATGAATGTTAGTTTACCATCAGCAGGGTTTCGAGAGAATACTGCTACAGAATGTTCCCAAAAAGCAGTTGCATAAACATTATTTCCGTCTGGGCTAATTGTAATAAAATTAGCACCATTTAATCCATCAACTCCACTAATATTATCTTTATATCGCTCAACATAAGTCAACATTCCTGTTGTTATATTTCTTTCAAAAAGGACGATTGCTTTATCCCAAAATCCTGTTGTATAGACATGTCCACCATCTGGTGAGATAGTAATTCCGTTTATTCCATTTAAACCATCTGTAGCAGATGCATCCTCAATTTCTTGGATATAAGTCAGCATTCCTGTTGTAGCATTTCTTTCAAACACAACGATCGCATCATCCGTGTTACCTGCGGCATATACAAAATTTCCATCTGGACTTACTGCAACCGCTGAACTTCCATCAAGTCCAGAAACACCTAAACCTGCTCCTGTTTCTGCGTTTTGAAAAGTAAGCATCCCCGTTGAAGTATTTACATCGAAAATTGCTAAAGAAGCCGAAGCAAAACCAGTAACGTATAGATTACTTCCATCTTCACTTAGATCAATATAAACTGGATATGACATTCCTGTTACCCCATTTACACCCTCTTGCACAATGGACAAAAAGGTTAGTGCTCCAGAACTTGCATCTCTACTAAAGATTCCAATTGCATCTTCATTCGTACCTGTAATATATACGTAATTTCCATCTTCTGATTCTCTTATTGTATTCGGCCCTGAGATTCCATCCACTCCATTTGATCCATCTACATAAGTATCTACATAGGTTAATTCCCCACTAGAAGCATCTCTGTTAAATGCAACAACTGCATCAGAATCTAAACCTGAAACATAAACTTGCGATCCATCATCTGTAACGTATGGTGCATAAGAAGCCATTAATCCAGAAATACCTGCAACTCCTTCTTTATGATGCTGTACAAAAGTCAGCGCTCCTGTTGTTAGATTTCTAGAAAAAACATTAATCGCATTATCTCCGAAGCTTGAAACATAAATATGTTTGCCATCTGGACTTGCCATTAAAGCTAATGGATAATTCATCTGTGATACACCGCCACTTTCGTCTTGTATCATTTCTACAAAGGACAATTCCCCTGTCAATACATTTCTTTTAAAAACAGCAACGGCATTTTCATCAGGTCCGGCAACATATACGTTATTTCCATCTGCTGGCATATCAACATAATAAGCACCATCGATCCCTTCAATACCATCCACATTATTCCAATAAGTATCTATATAGGTTAGTGTTCCATCAATTGCATTTCTACTAAAAACAACAACTGCATCATCTATAGAACCCGCTACATATACGTGGTTCCCATCCGGACTTATTTTCAAGTGGAACGCGCCATTCATTCCAACAATACCATTGACTTCATTCTTTATAGTTTCTACAAATGTTAAGCCTCCAGGGCTTCCAGAATTATCTCGGCTATAAACTGTAACCGCATTATCATTATAACTAGAAACATAGGTAAAGTTTCCATCTGGACTTACAGAAACTGAAGAAGCATTCTCTAATAAAGGTTTCCCCATTCCGTCAAAAACCATCCCTTCATATAACAATTGGGCAAAGGAAAAATTAATACAAAAGGTTGTTAAAAGAATAATAAGAATAGAATTCTTAGGTAAAAACGTTCTCATAAAATATGAATTTTAAATTTCTCAAAGTTTGTCGAAAATAGAATTTATTAACATATAATTAAAGTGTAATATGTTTAAAATTCCTATAACAATAAAGAGGTAAATCAAAACCCATACCAAGTAAAAGCTTAGCGATAAAAAGGTTGTCATCCAGGAAACGAATAAAGAATGTGTTTTAAAATAAGATGATAACTCACCTGTCTGGCGGTAAAAGAAAATTTGAACGTCTTTTAAAAAGGGGCAACAAAAAAACGGTATCCACTGCCAATGCAATGAATACCGTTTTTTAATTTTTAATTTACGTTTGTACTCTATGTATTTTAATAGATGAATGCTGGACACTCAACTTTTGTTGGTCGTGCATTTTCATCTCTGAAGTCGATTAATTGAATAATAGAAAGCTCTGGGCCTCCTGCACCATAAGACACTTTTGAGAGCGAAGAAATATTCACATCAAAGGTAAAGGTCATATGCGTTTTTTTGTAATCCAGGCGTATAGCAGCAATAAGTGCATCTTTTCCAATATAGCTTTTTGCCGCATGCCATCTAACCCAGCTTCCAAAATAAATAGATGTTGGATTATCTTGTCCTCTATCTTTAGAGGGTCTATATTTCCAGAAAGACCCAAGTGTAATTTCTTTATGCGGACCTTGATCCTTATAAATAAAACTAGGCTTCAAGATTGATTTTTTAGATAGTTTTAAATCTCCAGTTCCGTGAATCGTCCATTTTCTATACAAGAATAAATCCTCTGAAACGCCTCCATCATCTAAGAATGACACATAAGGTTTATTAATATGATAAAGAGAAGCTCCAATATGAAAAGCATAATCTTTACTAAAAGTATGAAACCAACCGATACCGGCAGAAACATCCCAGTATCCAATTCTGTCATTCGCGCCATTTTGAATAGAAGGTTCTATATCAAATGCCTCAATATTAGAATAATTGACACTGTTGGTTACAAAAGAGTTGTTTAATCCGAAAGCAATAAAATTTCCTCCCTTATCTAAAGATTTCATATAGGAAACACTTAGCCCAACGGTATTCGTTTTAAATTCTAAATCACCAGCTTTATCGGTTGAAAGTACAAGGCCTCCTCCAATCACATCACCGTTTGGTAAATATCCAATTTTTAAATCCATTGTACCTGCTAATGTATTATAGGCCGTTGTGACACTATTCCATTGGCTTTTTGTATTAAGTGTAAATCGAATATCTGAATTGGTCAATCCTGTCATTGCTGGATTGAGAATCGTAGGCGAAGCATGGATTTGTGAAAAGTGAATATCCTGCGAGAAAGCATGTGAAGAAAAGCCTATTAATATTAATAGCTTTAATAAATATTTTTTCATGGTTACTTAAATAGTGTATGGTTATGCTCTGTTTTACAACAGGGGGATCTTTACTATATCTGGAGGGAAGAAAAGAAGGGAAAGACATTTCAAAAGATTCAATTACCATGCCAAGCCAATTGACTGTCACAATCGACTCAAAAAACAAAAAAAGCCAACCTAAAAAGGTCAGCTTTCTTAACAATTGAATCCGAATTTAAAATATGCAGAAATTCTTAAATTATCTTATTTGAGTATGGTCACGTTTCCAGTTTTTGTAAATGCTTCATTATCCAGACATAAGCCTTCTAAGTAATAAACATAAACACCTGGGTTTAATTTTTGTCCTTTGAATGTGCCATCCCATTGTTTAGAAATATCATTTGTTTCAAAGACTAATTCTCCCCAACGGTTATAAACTCTAAGCAATGAAACTTCTTCAACACCTTCGTATTTTATTTCGAAGTAATCATTATAACCATCACCATTTGGAGAGATTATATTTGGAATTTCAAAATTACTAAAGCTACAAGCATCATTTACATTTACATCTATATTATCAGAGTTTGTACAACCAAATTCATCTTCTACTATGACTAAGAAATTCATATTGGTAGAAGGTTCAGCGGTGTAAGATGTACAATCTTCACAAACCACTTCTCCATTTTGATACCACGTAATCAAAGCATTTGGATCGCTAGAAACTGCTGTCAGATCAATTCCCTGATTGCTCAAAGTATTATTATTCGTACTTACTGTTAAGGACGGAGGATTATGAACGACTACTGTTAGATCTATTTCGACCGTTGTTCCAAGACAGCTTTCAGTACTTACTGTATAAGTAGTTGTAACTCTTGGGTCTGCAATTGGATTCAAACAATCATCACAACTCAATCCGTCAGAAGGGAACCAACGAACGGGTCCACTTGATTCGACAGATAGTTGAACTTCTTCTCCAAAACAAATTTCAGCATCTTCACCCGTTATTTGTGCTGCTGATTCTACAATTAATTCTGTGACAATAAGACTATCACAACCATTAGTTGAAGTTAGCTGTTCTGTAAACTCTCCTTCTTCATATCTAAATTCACCGGCGATATAAATACTATCTCCTTCACAGATTACTTCATCAAAGAAAACTTCATATTGGTCTATAAACGTTACATTATAGGTAATTAAACTATCGCAACCATAAGAGGTAGATAATGAATCTATATAAATACCGGTCTCTGTATAATCTACTCCATTAACTGTTATTACCTCTCCTTCACATAAGGTCATTGGTAAAGTAAGGTTTGGAACAAATTGAACATCCAAATCGACTACAATTATACTATCACAGCCATTGATAGATTGATAATTATTGATATAAATTCCTGAACTTGTTTGTTCTGCTCCTGCGGCGAAATAGCTTTCTCCTTCACAAATAGACACTTCTAAAGTATCCATGAATGTAGGGTAAACCATTAATTCAGTAACAACAATACTATCACATCCATTGACAGAGCTTAGGGTATCAGAATAAGTACCTGTTACTGTTTGTAATTCCCCTTCTGCAAAGAAACTTTCCCCTTCACAAATATCTATTTCTTGTGTATTTTCAAATACGTCCCACACTATAAGATTCGTAATCAATACATTAGGACATCCTGCACTATTTATTACGGTATCATAATATGTTCCCGGAATTGTTTGTTGAATACCACCTGCAAAATAACTTTCTCCATCACAGATATTTGCCCAAACTGTACTTGTATATACCGGTACTACATTCAATTCTACTGTCACAACACTATCACAACCTGCAGAAGATATTAACGTGTCTGTATAGGTTCCACTTTCTGTATATATATTTCCTCCAAGCTCATACTCATCACCAATACATATTTGCTCTTCTATAAATTCGTCATAGATTGGATTAACAATAAGGTCTAATACTACTACACTATCACAACCATTTACGGTTGTCATGCTATCTGTATAAATACCTGTTGAAGAATAAGTACTATTCCCTATATCTACACTCTCGCCATCACAAATCTGTTGGTATAAAGTATCAGAAAATGTTGGGTTTACAGTTAGTGAAAGATTAATAATACTATCACAACCCATTACTGTCATAAGGTTTATAGTATGTAAGCCATCTATGGTATATTCAACACCTCCTACTTCTACTCCTTCGCCCTGGCAAATAGTTTGTGCTATTGAAATATTAAATGTATCATTTACCGTTAAAATTAAATTAACAATACTATCACAGCCTGATTCAGCTATCAGCGTATCTGTATAACTCCCATTTGAAGTATACAAAGTCCCACCAACATCGATACCTTCCCCAGCACAAACAATTTCATTTAAATTTGTCATTATTCCATCTGCTACATTAATAATAGTCGTTGCCAGACTATCACATCCAAGGCTTGATGTATAAGTATCTGTGAACTGCGCGCTTGCGGTATACACTGTTCCATTGTAAGTGTCTCCGTAGCATAAATTTAATACTGTCGTATCATAAAGAATTGGTGTAACATTAATCTCTGTAGTTATAATACTATCACAATCATTTACGCTCGTAAAGTTTTCAACTAATGTAGTATCCGAAACATAAACAATTCCTTCATAGCTACCTCCTTCACACACATTAATAATTAAGGTTTCATTATAAACTGGATATACTGTTATGTTTGTCGTCGCTATACTATCGCAGCCATTAATGCCCGTCAAAGTCTCGACTAAAATTGTATCACTAGTGTAGGCTATGCCATCATGCATATCGCCTTCACACAAATCAACATCCGTCG
>CAYXQH010000328.1:0-6997 GCA_964467425.1 uncultured Saprospiraceae bacterium | reverse complement strand
ATCAGAGTGCATAACAAGATACAAAGGCCAAATTTTATTGAATTCATATTTACTGATTTAGAATCATTTATTTTTTATTGGAATTCAATGCTTCTCCTTCAATTAATTTATCAACTAATTGAAGGGAACAATCTTCTTGAATATTGTAGAGTCGCCGAACATTAGACATTTCATATTTTTTAACAAAAATCATAGCTCCTCCGTATTCCGGCTTTTTTTGGTAGGCTGTAAAACCCTGGTTACATTGATCGGCCTGAATGTCTTCAATAACTAATGTTGATAAATCTTTTGCAGCGACTGCTATATTTGAATTTTGGATGCTTAATTTTCTAACCGAAACATCGGAGTCTTCTCCCACACTCAAGCCTTTGTCTCCAGCTTTATCCACCGTTGCTTCTTCAATTAGAATGACGCTACCACTAAAATCCATTCCATCGTTTCCTGTATTTACAAAGCGCACCTGGTCTATGGTGCCTTTACAAAAATCAGCATCAAAGCCGTCGCTAAAGGTATTTGCGATCATACTTCTCGTTAATGTGAAATCCGAGCGAATAATATTTAAACCATCTTCACAGAGGTTGTTTTTAAAAACACAATGATCAATAGCAACATCTGATTCGTAAAAAGTGACAGCACCCGTTAAGGTCCAGCCTTTTTCAAGAAGGGTATTGAATTGATTGAATTCGACAAAATGCAATTTAGATTCTTGCTTTGCCTGAAGTATGATGAACCCTTGAGCGGATTTATCCGAAGAATAAATCAGGATAGGTTTGTCCTCTCGGCCATTTGCAAAAACAGGTGATTTTGAAATGAATTTTGCCTTATTAGTGAAATCAAGTCGGCACCCTGCTGGGATAAAAACCTGATAACCAGAAGGGATAATAATGTCTTCTCTAACTTCATAGGTTCCTTCTGAGAATAGGACTTTATCATCGGAAATCCTATAATATTCTCGGTTGCTTAGCTCAGGAGTATTAAAAATGTTTTGATGGATGGTGTGTTTTGTTTTTCTACTCCAGGGATGAATAGATGAATAAAAAATCGAGTCTATGCCTAAGGTCTTGAAGAAAATAAAATTAGCTTTCGGGTTTGATTTTATAGAGGTAAAGTTAATGGGCTCTTGCCAGTCATAGGCAAATAAAATATCATGATTGGTGATGTCTAAAACAGTAGTATCGGCGTTTCTTTTTTCTAAAATTCTTCTGTTGAAAAATGATTCTAGTAAAACAGGATTTGTTAAGGTATCTGTAATTTTATTTGCTGTTTTTCCAGTGCCAATAATCTCTATAGGTAAGCTATGAAAACTACCTACACTTATGGTTTTTGATTGTTCGGTCTCTTCATCAACAAAAGCATGAACACTATAATCATTGAATGGTAAAACCAGAGAATTTAATCGTTGAGCATTCACAATTAGTTGATCCTGGTCAAAATAATAGTCTTCAAATTCAGTTTGAATGAATGCTTTTCTTGCTTCAAAAGCTTCATCAATATTGGAGAGAAATTTATTAAGAAATGATCTTGAAGTATATTTATTTAAATAAAAAGCGTAAGCTTTAGAAAAAGCCGGATCAAAAAACAAAACTTTTTCAATGCTTTGAAAATCAGTCTTTTTGCTGTTTCTAATTCCAGCGCCTAAAAGATGGTCTTTCCGAAGTGCTTTATCAGAGTATCCATCAAATCCTATTGGCTCTAACTTACCAATAATTGGATTAAAATAAAATCGTTGATTGTGCCAGGTGATTCCATGATAGGCTCCCATCGTTTCACAAATTGCAAAATATCGAGCGAGTTTATCCAGATCAAAAATATCTCGAGCTTGTATTTGCCCGGATTTATACTGATCCATTAAAAGTCGAGCTTGCTCAAATTGTTCATTCAGCAATTCAGTATTCAAGGTTTTCTTTTCATGGAAAGGTGTAGCAGGTGAAGCAGCAGGACTTTTAGTAGACATGTCTAAATCATGATCAATAGCACTATACTGATCAACCTGTCTTTTCATTCCCGCCCAGAAGCCATCTTCTGAAAACCGAATAATCGGTCCTTCCCGCCGCTTTTGTCTTTCTAATAATACTTTGTCAAAGTGTTCCTCGATTGCATAAACACCTAACTTTTTTTCATTGAGTTCTATTTTTACAAAATCATAATAAGTCGTAAGAATGTCTTCCTGTTTGAAAAGTTCATGGAGCATCCATTCATGTAAATAGGCTCGCGCAGAAGGGGTGTGTACTGAAAAATATCGCAGACGATTTATTGTTTCTCCACTTTTAGTTTTTATTCTAAAAGACCATTTGTCTCCTTCAAGATGGTCCAACCAATCACCTTTCAATCGTAAACTAACTTTCTGGGTTTCCTCAAAAGCTGTAATTTTTCCTTTTACCCAATCATCCGATTTGGTTTCCAGGATACCGTTTTGAAAAGCGATGTCTCTTTTTTTATTTAATTTTTTAAGTGCCTTTTCATTCAAATCAATTTGAATGGTTTCTGGTTTCCAATCGGCTGTTTGGATTGGTACAGGGTCTGCAATCTTTTGCACTAAAAGGTCATCAAAATAAATTGGATGTTTCCCTTCTGAAAAAACATAAACATTTAAAAGGTCCACCTCTTTGTAGAAAGGAATTTTAAAATCTACTTCCAATAAATCCCAACCTTCCACTGATTTAATCTTGGTTTTGGTCGCTCGATAAAATTGCTCCGGATTTTCAGCAGAGACTACCAGGTGTCCGTCATCTCCACCTTTTTCCCGATATCGCCAAACACTGGCTTTATAGGATTGTCCCGCTTCAAAATCTGAAAATTTCAGTCCCGGGCCATACTGGTTTCCAGTTCCAATATTTAAAAAAGCAGCATACTTTCCACTTTTAGAATATTTGCCATTTCGTTTGTTGCCTCCGGAAAAACGATCTCCGCTGGAAACGAATTCTCCGTTTTCAACAACCTCCATATCGCAATAATAAGAGCTATTACTTTTTATAACCGTATCTTTAAAAGGGGAAGGGAAAAAAAAGAATAGCAAGAGCAAGGATAGTAAAACAACTATCGTAATCAAGGTTTTTTTTCTATTCGATCTGGAGGATGTAGCATCCGAAATTATCATACAATTAAATCTGGTTGATCAACAATTGATAATTTTGTCTGTTCGGAAAGTTGTGTGATTTCGTTTTTTGCGCGCGAAAGCTGATCCAATGAATCCGCTTTACAGATGAATGAAAGATCCATTCCTTTATCCATTGTATCCAGCCTTTTTAATTCTACATATGGAAAGATAGAACTCAAAAGGTTTGTGATTTTTTTTAAGTCTTCGAGGTCTGTATTTATATTAACAAACATTCTATCCTCTTTTCTGAATGCACCTTTCTTAGTGAATAATCTATTCAGATATAATATGCTGATAATTAATGCAAAAGCAATAACCGCAAGGATAGGCTGGTTAGCTCCACCGGCAAGTCCAATTCCAATAGCAAAAAATAAAAAGGTTAGTTCTTCGGGATCTTTTATTGCTGCTCTGAATCGCACAATAGAAAGGGCTCCAACCAAACCAAGTGAAAGTGCAATGGAGGATTTTACGATCATAATGATGAGCAATGTACCCAAAGCGAGCGGAAGAAAATTATTACCAAATTTTCGTCGATTTGAAATCGCATTTCCAAAATGAATATAATAGAGACGGAGAATAGAAGTCAAAAGCGCAACAACGAGGATATTCAGCACGAATTCATCAAAAGGGACGTTATTCGTGAATTCCTCGATATATTTCTCTTGAAGCTTTTGAATTAAATCCATTTATTGAGATTTGCTTTTTGACTGGGGCAAAAATACATTTAAGAATTGAACTTATATAAACTATTGGAGCATTTCTTAAAGTAAATGCTTGACTTTCAGGACAAAGCTATTTTTGAGTTTCGTACTTGGAAAGTACGGGGCGATAAAAAACTGAAGTCATTGGAAGTTAATGATTTCGCTTTAAGATTGCTAGAAAGGTTTAAATAAGTTTATAGTTAAAAAAGGAACTTTTAGACTTGAATTTCAGACTATTTGTTAATTTGAAGGGCTTGAATCGACGAAGTCTAGAAAGAATGAGACGAGCGGTATCAACAAAGCGCCTTTCTTTTCGTTCTTATAGTATACTCCTTTACGATCTTAGGGTCTATTTTACTCCAAAAAACTATAAATTTAAACGTAGCGAACAGCATTAATTTATTTAAATATTTCTTTTGGAACAAAATCAAAATAAAATAAGTCACTTACTTGTCCCGGTAGCCATGATACTTGGATTGATGTTATTAATAGGCTTATTTTTTCGACCGGTTTTATTTTTATTATTGCTGACTGTGGTGATTATTTTGCCCTTTCTGGGTTTTTATCAGCTTTTCCAGTCGCTTAAAGGCAAATCAGAAACAGATCCTATTATTAAAAGTGCAGAGAGTAGTATTCGGGAGCAAATAACTCTTTGCGAACGGGAAATTGTCAAGCATAGAAAAGAGAATCGGGAAATTAGAATCAATATGGATGAACTGGAAGATTCTCTGGACAAGTCGGATGAACTGGATTCCAGAAATCGTAAAGAAAGTAAGCGAATTCTAGCCGGATTTTATCGCGAGTTGGACTTACGGAAAGCCAAACTCAAGTTTTATGAAACCTGCCAATCTAAATTAGAAACCTTGCTCTATAATTATCGCTATTCTAAAAAACTGGAAATCAAACAAGCCAAACTGAAAGAATTGCAGAAAGATCATTATGAGGATCTGGCCAAAATGGAAACGTTAAAAACAGACATGGCTTATAATATGCGATTTTTAAAAACCATAGAATCATTATCTTTGAAAATGTTAGAAAGTGATACACTCGATGATGCAAAACAATTGCAAATCGAATTGAATGAAATCACGAAGGAGTTGAAGAAATTATAAAAATAATTGTTCTACGATTTTTACTTTACATGAAACCATACTGGATCCTTTTTCTTTGTTTTTTGCTTTCCTGCTCAGGAGAAAAAGAGCCCGACCTCCGAAAGTATATTTTCCTATCTCATACCTACGAATGGAGTTCCCTTGAAAATAATAAGATCGATTATCGTCTAAAGGATTACGACTTTTCACCCTATGATCAAATTTGGCTGGGAGGTGATCTTTGTGCAAGGACGAATGAAGACACCGCTACTTTGCAATATTTGGATAGTATTTTCAGTTTATCTGCTCCAACCACGCATTGGGCATTAGGTAATCATGATATTGGTCATGGACCTTTGGAGCGGATAGAACATATTACTCAACGTAAAACGTATTCTAATCATTGGGTTGGCGGACTGAATCTTTTTGTGATGAATACGACTGAGTTTTCTCATGAAAATTACCAACCTAAACCTCATGAATGTGCTTTACTGGATGGCCAATTAAATTTGCTGCAACAAGTAGTGGACACGATGGAGCATGCTTCTCATTTGATAATTTTGCATCATCATATTTTGCTTACGAAAGCAATGACGCAGGATTCCCTTGCTTTGGATAAAATATTTAATATCTACAATGAAGGGCTTAAAGTGAGCTGTGAAGGACCCTTTACTTTTGAAAATAAGATTTATCCTATGCTTCAAAAAGTACAGCAAAAAGGTATTCAGGTCATTCTGGTAAGTGGAGACCTTGGGCAACGGAGCAAATCATTTGAATATCAGACCGGCGATGGAATTTGGTTTCTAGCTTCAGGTATCAATAATTCTGCTAAAGGTGAATTCGTTGCAGAATGGGTGACCGATTTTAGCCCGGATAAAGCACTTATCTTTGAGCATGATGTAGCTAAGGGAAAATTGAGCTGGCATTTTAAGCCCCTTTTTAAGTAAATTACCTTTCCCATTTATCCCTAAATTAAAAGTTTGTATGCTGGAATAGAAGCCTTATCTTTAATTGATAAAAACGATTATTAGACTTCTAAAATAGATTTTGTCAATGAATGTCCAGCAATTAAATTACGTTATATCCGTAGGTGAATTATTAAGTTTTGGAAAAGCTGCCAAAAAGTGTTTTGTAACACAATCAACCTTGAGTACGATGGTTGCTCGCTTTGAAGAAGAAATCGGCATCATCGTTTTTGATCGAAAAACCAAACCCATCACCATTACCAAAGAAGGAAAAGAGGTCATCAAACAGTTGAAAGTGGTAATCAAAGAAATGGACCATTTGGAGGAAATCGTTAATGATTTAAAAGGGCAGATAAGTGGTGCTATGAAAATAGGTGTGATACCGACAGTTGCCCCTTTTTTATTGCCTTTGTTTTTAAATGACTTTATAAAAAAGTTTCCGGATGTACATTTTGAGATTAGCGAGATAACAACAGAGAAAATTATCCAGGAGTTAAAAAACAGAACGCTCGATGTTGGAATCCTCTCCACACCTTTGGATCATCCTGATCTTCTTGAAACAGTATTATATAATGAACCCTTTTTCTTGTATGACCGCGCCAATAAAAGTAAAAGTCCCGTTAATGATGTTTCCAAAATAGATATAGATCGACTGTGGTTGTTAGACGAAGGGCATTGTATGCGTACACAAGTAGAAACGATTTGTTCCTTGCGTGATAAACGAGCGAAAGACTGGAATCTGGAATATAAATCGGGGACCATAGACACTTTACTTCGATTTGTTCGTAAAAATAACGGCGTAACTTTATTGCCATACTTAGCGACGATTGATTTTTCAAAAGAAGAAAGAGCTTTCCTTAAAAAGTTTAAAACTCCAGTTCCGGTCAGAGCGATAAGTCTCGTTGTTCATAAGCATTTTGTAAAAAAGAAACTATTGCATTTGCTGATGCAAGAAGTGAAAGACCTGATTCATCCTATCTTGAAAAGAAGAAAAGAGAAGGAACGATTGATTTTACCTTTGTGATCCTTTTTTAATAAAAAATAATTTAGATCGTAATTGATTGATATTCAATGATTTGTGTGAAGTATTTCTTTTTCTTGAAAAATAAATAAAAACGGCAGGCAACCTTTTCTAAGATATTT
>CAYXQH010000327.1:0-7011 GCA_964467425.1 uncultured Saprospiraceae bacterium | reverse complement strand
AAAATATATTGCTTGGTTATTTGTTGTTACTCTATTAAAAAGTACATCAAAAGAAAGTATAGGCAGTTTCAAATACATTGCCTCAACAAGTGATGGATTCGTACCTCCTGCACTATGTCCGTGTATATAAATAAAAGCATTCGATCGTAAAACATCTAAAGCCTCCGTTTCATAAATCGGATCTAATAAATGCAAATTTTTAAAAGGAGTATATTCTGTTCGAAGGTTTTTTCCGTAGTTACTAGCATCCCAATTTCCAACTAAAACTAAGGTTAAACCTGGATGTTTTGAAAATGCTTCTAAAACCATTTTTATATTATTCTCCGGCTCAATCCGTGCTACTTTCATAGCATATTTTTCTTCCATAAAAGGAAACTGAACCTTTGATTCTTTTTTCGCAACTTGTTTTTTGGTATGATCAGCACCATACTCTATCAAAGAAGTAATCCGGTTATACCGAATTTTCACATATTCTTTTAGAATTCGATTATCGGTAATAATTTCATCAGCAAATTTGCAAGCGACAATTTCACTAAGTAATAAATAAGTTTTTGCAAACCAATTCCACTTAGGTCTTCGCCATTCAAGACCATCAATATTTACGATGATTCTTTTTTTGCTAAACAGTTTTAATAATGGGAAAAACAATCCTGATGAAACGCCTAATACCAAAAGAAAATCACATCTTCGAATTGCATGAAATATAGAAAACAGATCGTAAAAGATACTTTGAAAACCGTTTGCTTTGAGTGGAACATAAACTAATTTTGCTCCATTCCATTTTTTCACTCGCTCAGCTTTAGTGTAAGCTGGCTTGCTATTATAAACAGTAATATCAAACTTCTGGTTAAGATTAAGAACCAAATGATGGACAAGCGTTTCGAAGCCACCATATTTTGCAGGTACACCTACAGTTCCAATAATCCCCAGTTTCGGACAGTTGATTTTTCTCATTAATGCTAATTAATACTGGAGGGATTGATTAAAAGTAACAGATTGTGTGGTCTGCTACACATGTGTGCAACAGCCTTTGGGAAATTAAACTTGTAAAAACAATGAGTAGTTTTTGATAGGAGTTTGGGTTATTTCTTTTGTGTTATTTTCTCTAGTGCAAAGAAAATGCCATTATTACCCAACAATATAAATTCTTTAATCAATTATAATTCTTCTGCTAGAATATGGTCAATTTTTTCAATTTTTTTAGCAAAGTTAAATTCATTAGCACGACGAAGAGCCATTTCAGAAAAAGAATCATATTGCTCTTTGTTTTGAGAAAGGTCTAGAATAGAAGAAGCTATTTCATTCAGATTTCGCTGATCAATTAGAAAGCCATTTACTCCATTTTCAATAATCTCTGTCGGTCCTCCAACTGGCGGTGCGATACAAGGAAGCCCATAGTACATGCCCTCCAGGATTGTCATCCCAAAGGTTTCGACCCATTGTTCTGGGTGAGACAAGTTAACTACTATATGAGCTTTCTGATAAAAAGGATGTACATTTTTTTGACTGGAAAAGATTTCAAGATTTTCAGATAACTGAATCTTTTCAAAGTATTTATCGATTGAAGCCTGATCTGAATTAATCACCAAATCAAACTGAATATCAGGTAATAAAGCAGATAACTCCACAAATTCATTAACTCCTTTATAGCCTTTTAAAGAGCATAACATCAAGACTGTAAAGTTTTGCCCTTTTTCTTTAAACCTAGTTTTATAGCCATCTGCTTTGTTTTTGAAAACATCGGATAGCGCATTGTGGATCGTTGATCCTTTACTTTTCTTCAACTTTTCAGTTTTTCTTAAATGGTCAGAAACGTATATGGAATATGCCGTTGTCAAACCCGCAGTCCATTTTAAAAACCGCTTTAATATTTGTGGTTTTAAAGATATTTCATGCATATGATACACCACTTTTTGTCCACTAAGCCAACCAGCTAGCGCAGCACCAAAGGGTAATAAAGTATTAATATAAATGATCCGCTTCTCTTTTCTTAGTTTTAGAATTTTAAAAAAAACAACAAACTGTGTCCAAAAGAAGAGAACTAATCGTATTAGCTTGTTTGGGTTAAATTTATAATTGAAGAAATCGTAGGAGACATGCTCTAAATTGGAAAGAAATCCTTCTGAGTTTCCAGAAGTAATTAATTGACATTCGTACCCATTTGCTTGCATTCCACGGATAATATTGGATAAAACTAATGGGCTTCCACTAAAATCATTTAGCAGGTGGATAAAAGTAATTTTTTTTATTTGCATCATAATCTAATATTTGTCTATAGGGTTTTCTTTGAAACACTAAGAACATCTTTAAAATCATTATTTCATAATTGATATCTATTGATGATCGAAGGTTGAAATTTTATTTCTTTGGCTTTTGGCTTGTTTCTTTTTAGGATTTAGAATACTATCATACACCATCTTGAACATTCTTCCTTTTACATCCCAGGTAAACCTTGAGCGATATTGTCTTTTTGCACCGCTTGACAGACGTTCCAATAATTCTGGATTTTCATACAGTCGATTTAAATCTTGACGAAAGAATTCTATAA
This sequence comes from uncultured Saprospiraceae bacterium, assembly GCA_964467425.1. Classification (GTDB taxonomy): domain Bacteria; phylum Bacteroidota; class Bacteroidia; order Chitinophagales; family Saprospiraceae; genus JAHDHW01. Next base: position 4,463 of record CAYXQH010000327.1, on the reverse strand, counting down.
TTGTATCATAGTCCTGATAAGGGATCGCCATTCCCGATGAGCTATTAATAAATTCTCCAGGACCACAATTATCAAAACAAAGAATTGGTAAACCATAAGACATCGCCTCTGAGATTACCATTCCTGCACCTTCATGGGTTGGAAAGAAAAACACATCAGCAGCTTGATAAATCATTGCTAGTTTATCTCGCTCAATCCACGGAATGATGTGGACTGCAGAATCTAAATTATTTTTTTCGATCAAACTTTCTAAATAAGGTTTTGCAGGGCCACGACCTACTAGCGTCAACTTAACTTTTGATCTTTTTTCAATAGGCAAAGAATAATAAAAAGCTGCAAATGCATTGATTGTTACATCAAAACCTTTTAATGGGACAAAGCGCCCAACTGAGAGAATATTAAAGGTATCCGTTTGAATAGCTTCAAATGGTTCAACCTCTTCAGATGCTACAGATGGTAAAATTGATACTTTCGAATCTGGTAGATTCAGCACTTTTGCAACTGTGCTATTCATTGCAAAAATATGATCTGCTTTCTTTTTAGTCTTATTTAAAAAGGGATCAAAATTCCAAAAAATTTGTTTGGCAGCCCATCGAACTCCCTCTCTCATCACCGTTCGAAATCCATAAAGCTTTAAAAATTGCTTTGGTATCTCAGGATGATGTCCGACAGGTCCCCAAACAAAAGGTTTCTTCGTTTTCCACAAAAAGGACGGCGTCCAGTCATTGTGAAAATTTAGATTATGTACTATGTCGTATTTCCAGTTTTTCTTTTTAATCCAGTTAGCTACAAAATATTGCCACATATAAAAGTAAAGTAAAGCTCCTCGCCCACCCTTTTTCCAAAACCGCATGTAATAAGGCGTATCAAAATATTCAAACTGAATATTTGCTGCTTCTGGAACATGGTGCTCAGCGATATATTTATCGATTGCTTCCTGATTATTTTCACGAGTGATTGCAATGACGTTTTGAAAACGTGCAACCTGCAAAATCATATTCCAACCCATTCCATCTTCAGAACCTTTATAAGGATTGACTGCATAGGCAGTTACTAATATTGTCGGTCTATCCATGAATTAATTCTTTTTCTCTTTCTGGTTCGCTAATTTGTTTAATTACTCGAGCAGGAACACCACCAATGACTGAATTTGCCGGCATATTCTTGGTCACTACTGCTCCAGCTGCAATCACGCAATTCGGACCTATTGTTACGCCATCCAGAATAGTCACTTTTGCACCTATCCAGCAATTCTCTCCTATTTTTATTCCTTGTCGTGTTACTCCTTGTAGTCGGATCAATTGATTCCGATCAGAAAACTGATGATTTTCTGGATGACAACTTAGGTATTGTCCAATGATACAATCCTTACCAATTTCGAGACCTCCTGCACCTCCGAGGTATGCAAACTCTCCAAGACCTACATTATCTCCAATTTTTATATAGCTTCCAACATCATTAAAGGAAGTCGAAATAATGAGCCGGCTATAGGCTCCAATTTTCACATTATTACCTAATTCAAGTGGCTCTACACCTAGTGCATTCAGATAAACATGATCTTCCAATTGTACGAATTTCCCAAAACGCATATTCGCCACATTAAAAAAGCGAACACCTTTTCCGAGAAATAACCAATTCGGAAATTTTCCGAAAAAAATCATTTTGAAAGATCGAAAAACACTCCAAAATTTCTGCCAGGTCAAACTCATCAAAACCGATGAAGTGACTGCGGGGTCTAATTGAAAATTTGGGTTTTTCTTTTTTACTATTTTTAAAATAATTGCTCTTATCATACCATTTCCACGTAGTGATCAATAATAGTTTTTAAAGTCTTTTCTTTATCGATATTTTCCAAAGCGATATAGCGTTTCTTTTCAGAACGCTTTTGAGATAGATCCTCAAATAGGTTTTTATAATTTTTAGTCAACTCCACAATGCTTTTGCTTGGGAGTTCTTTTTTCCTTTTTAAAATCGTTTCTGGATCTGCGTATAAAAAAAGATTGAGCGGTGGTTGGTATATAAACTTATAGAAAAACTTAGGAATTCCTCCAGGTAAATTGATGTTCGAACGTTTTCCATCGATAATAAAATCAAAATAATATCGATCGTATAAAACGGCGTATCCTCTCCAGTGATATTTTACTTTTACATAAAACTGTCCAAAAAGGTAATCCATATAATAATAAGAAAACCGGATAGCAGAAGCTAGTTTATTTTTGTTTTTACCTTGTCTTGGCAATGTATCTGCGGCAATTTTTTCCGCTTTTTCTTTGCCGTGTTTATAAGCACTTAGTATAGGCAAAATGGAAGGTCTATGTCTAATAACAACCACATTTTTCCTGAATTTCTCTTCTAATATTTCTTTTATCTCAGCAATAATAGTGCTTTTTCCTGCTCCATCTACCCCACTAAATGTTATCGTAAAACCTCGCTTATTGCCAATGGATCGAAATACATCACCCCAGTACTTAAAGGTATTTTGAATCCTGCTAGTCCCACGATTTTCTTTTTGAAGACTTAGTTTTGCCTGAACTTGTCTTAACCGCGCCAAATCAAATGTCACCAACCTTTCGAAGGTGTTGACCTTCAAAGAGTACTTGTCATTAAGGTAATCTAAACACTGAAGTTTTGAAGCTGGATTCAGCGAATCAAAGTAGTCGACATACTTTTTAGGAATATCTGCACTATTTAGAAGTTGAAACAAAAACACATGTTCAATAAGGTGTTTGGTCGCACAAACCATTACTCCATCCTCGTTAGTCACTGCACTATTTAATATGGTTTCTTTGTTTAGATATTCCAGTTTTTTTCTATAAAAACCAAAAAGGAAATCGATTTGAAGAAAGCTGCTATCTTTAAAAAAGATAAAAAGTTGAACCATGCTAGATTTTTTTTCTTCTTTAATTTTAAGAATACTCTTATCATTTTTAAAAGAAGAAAAAACAGATTCGAATCGATTTTTATCAATTAAAATATCCAAATCAGTATGACTATCCAATGTAGCAATTGATTGATCTGAAAACTTCAATAAAACATAATCGGTGGTCAGAACATTTTCGAAAAAATGTTTAATAAAAGTTTGTCTTTGTGTCATCCTGTAGTACTTAATTTAGTAACAGCATTATCCTCTTTTTTAAAACCTTCAATGGTAAAAAACAAGAAGACAAAATGGTAGAACATTATTGCATAATTATTATGTCCAAATATTCCAAACTCTGTTATTGAGTTAATCAATAAGGTAAACAACATAAAAAGTGCCATTAATCGGAGTATTGGTTTTTTACTTATTATAATGGCAACTATGGTCCACAGCACTTGCATCCCACATATAAATACACCTAATAATCCCAAATTTGTAATCACTTCAACATAGGTATTGTGACACATCGAAGCTGCATAAGAATGGGTACTCTGATACTTATTATACCAGGTATTTTCAGCAATACTCATAAATCCTCTTCCGATCAATGGGTGTTCTGGAAAGCCTTCATTTACCAGATCTTCCCAAAATTCCTTTCTTCCGGTAAAGCTGGCTACTTCTTCAAAATTTCCGTCTTTTACAATAATTTTTTGAAATACAATTGGGGCAGCTAAAATGGCTATAGCTACTGCTCCAATTTTTATATAATAGTTCTTTGTCAGCAGTAAATAAATACCAGTAATAAATACAAAACAGAAAAGTGATCCTCTGGATTGAGTCATCAAAAGCATAGGAACTGTGACCATTATATTGAGTGTTTGAAATTTTTTGTTACGATCATTCAAAATTTCAATATAAGCGGCGCCCATTCCGATGTTTGCCAGAAGACCTAGTTCATTAGGATTGATAATCAATCCACCTAGTCTGGCAACTGTTCCACCATGTGTGGTCCGAAAATAAAAATCAGGGTCAAAAATGGCTCCCAGAATAAACCAAATAGAATGGATAAATACTGCCCGGCTTAGTAAGGCTGCGATAACTGGAATCTTGCGATTGTATTTTGCATCGTAGAACACCATTACCCGATAAAAAATCAAACTAAAAACAAAGGTTTCAAAAGTCATCGACAATTGGAGCATCGAAAAAGGAGGATTAGTCGACCAGGTTATTGAAAGTAGGCCTGCAAACAAATAACAACTGTAGAGGATCAGTGGGATCATCATCACATACCCCAGATAAACATTTTTCCAGGTTTCTTTGAACCTAAGCAACATAAGCCAGGCGACCCCCGTCAAGATAAAGCGACCACCAATCTTTATCACCCTTGTTAATCCAATATTTTCTGGAAACAAGGCATAATAAGTCGCTATTCTCATCGCCATAAAGAGGACAAGAAATACGAATAGATAGTATTGTGTTTTATCTTTTTTTGCGGTAGACAAGTGTCTCGATTTTTGAAATTCGGTGTTCGGTGTTCGGTGTTCGGTGTTCGGTGTTCGGTGTTCGGTGTTCGGTTTAAGAAACAACTTTTAGATTGGGTTCT
>CAYXQH010000326.1:0-7021 GCA_964467425.1 uncultured Saprospiraceae bacterium | reverse complement strand
GTTTATATCGGTAAATTTTATTTATAAAAGTAGTAATTTTTATCTAGTGCTTAAGCTATTGATTATCAATTGGTTGGAAAGAGTAAATGAAATAAAATCAAATTAGTTACATTTTTTAATCAAAAAAGTTATGTTTTTATAATAATGTGCGTATATTTGTATTGTCAAAGAAAATATAAAGCATTGATTAAAACATTCTACTACACAGATTAAGTCTCATAAACATACTATTAAGTAATAGTGCTAGTGATGGGTTGTTAAGAGCTCTGGTGATATTGCCAGAGCTTTTTTTATCGCATCATTTTTGCAACTGCTTTTATGACCCTCCGTAAAGACTATAGTAACAAAATATGCTCGTATGAATAAGAAGGTAATTATTTTATTTTTTACCCTCGCTCTCACAACATCTGATACTTTTTCTCAAAATATTCGAATTGATAGCCTTTCCCAACTCTTGGAAGCTAGTATTCATGATACGACAATGATCAACACATTAAATGAGTTGAGCTGGGAATTCCATCGCAATGATATAGAAAAATCATTTGATTTTGCAACACGTGCATTGGAAGTGTCGCAAAGAGTAGGTTTTAAAAAGGGGGAAGCTCGTGCTTATAACCTTCAGGCGATCATTTATAGTTTTAAAGGAAGCCGAGACCTTTCAATCGAAGCCAATCTTAAATCGCTCGAAATTAGTAAGTCAATAAATAGCCTTAGTAATATATCTAGTGCTACTAATGATTTAGGGCTCACTTATGCAGAGATGTCCGATAATAAAAAAGCAATGGACTATTATAGAGAGTCCTTAGAGGCATCGGAAAAGATAAAAGATACTTTAGGAGTATGTTTTACCTTATCGAATATTGGAGGCATTCATTTAATTGAAGGGAATCTGGACATAGCACAATCCTATTTTCAGAAAGCAGCAGATATTGGTATTTATGCTAAAGACAGTATCGTCCTTTCCAGTGCGTTTATGTCTCTTGGTGATTTAGAGTTACATAAAAAAGAGTATGAAAAAGCAAGAGGTTATTTTGAGCAAGCACTTTCTATTGCAGAAAAGAGTGGAGATTTATTAACTGTTGGAGAAATGACCCTGGCTTTAGGTGATGTAAGTTTTATGGAAAAAAAATATGAATTGGCGGAATTACAATATCTCGATGGTCTAGATATTATTAAAAAGTTAGGGATTAAAGAGCGGTTAATGTTTCCGTATATAGCCTTGACAGATGTTTATTTTCAGCAAAAAGAATATGAGAAAGGATTAGACTATTCAAAACGAGGTTTAGCAATTGCAAAAGAAATTAATGATAAAAATTTTCAGGCTTCTTTCTACTATCATTTATCCAAAAACTATGAAGCGCAGGGGCAGATAAAAAAAGCTTTTGAAGCACATAAAGTATTGAAGACCATGGATGATAGTTTGTATACGATTGCAAAAAGTGATCAAGTTCTGGAAATGGAAGCAAAGTATCAGGTCAAACAAAAAGAAATTGAGAATAAGTTTTTAACAGAAGAGAAAATAAAGAATGAAGCTTTATTACGACAGCAGTCGATTATTAATTATTCTGTTTTCTTTGGTTTATTGTCGGTGAGTGTAATTGCATTTTTGTTATGGCGCAGTTTTAAGAAAAAACAAAGTTATAGCATCTTGTTAGAAAAACAAGTGAAGAATCGAACAGAGGATTTATTAGATGCCAATCATCGACTAAAAGTATCCAATGGAGAGTTGGAAAAATTTGCTTATATCGCCTCACATGATTTGAAAGAACCATTACGAAATATTTCGGGTTTTTCTAAATTGATAGAACGAGCTTTGAGGAATACAGATAAACCTAAGGTGCATGAATATATTAGTTTTGTGCAGGAAAACACAAAACAGATGTATACCCTTATCGAAGATGTTTTGGAATATTCTCGTCTTAATGCAAATGAAGAGATGAAAGAGGTTGATGTAAATCTGGTCATTGATAAAGTCAAAAAATTATTAGAAGATACGATCAAAGAAAAAAACGTTATTCTGTTTGTCGATCAATTACCTGAGATTTTAGGGAAAGAAGTTCAGCTTTTCCAAATATTTAAAAATCTGATCGAAAATGGAATAAAGTATAACAAAAGCGAGGTTCCTACTATTCAGATTAAATATCAAAAAGAAGCGGAGTTTGAATGTTTTAAAGTGTCTGATAATGGAATTGGTATTGATCCTGAATACCACCAACAAATCTTTGGAATGTTCAAAAGACTACATAACCGCTCAGAGTACAAAGGCTCTGGTTTAGGTTTATCTATCGTTAAAAGGAATATAGAAATCATGGGCGGCCAAATAACTGTGGAAAGTAGTCAGGGAAATGGTAGCCAATTTATTATAAAGCTTCCGAGAATAGATAAAAAGCTCCTAAAATTGAAAAAAACAGAATCTATCGAATATCTATAAACCTTCTTGCCTGTCACAAAAGCCATTGAATTTTGATTTTTTTCGCCCCATTTTCCGTTGTTTGGAATAATATTGGTGTATAGGGTATCGTACAAAAGCCTATAACGCACAAACTCTTCTTAATACTAGCATCACCTTCCCCCACCTTATTTTTTAAAATCAACTGTAAATGGTACTATGCAAGCGTTTGTAAGTAAAATTCGTTTTTGCAAGATCAAAATTATTTTGATTATTGCCCTTTCCATCTTCAATTCTTCAATAAGTTTTGGTAATGAAAGCGTCGTGGATAGCCTTTTAAACGAGCTAAACATTGTCAAAGAAGATAGTTCTAAAATTAAACTTTTCCTTAAAATAAGTTGGGAGTATCATACCTCACGACCTAAAGAGACTATAGCGTATGGGGAAAGGGCACTTGGCCTTTCTAAAGCTATAGAGTATAAAAAAGGTGAAATTTCTTCATTGAATCATATTGGGATAGGTTATGATATTCTAGGAGACTTGGATAAGGCAATGGAATATTATAAAGGAGCCTGTAAGGCAGCAGAGGAAATGGGAAATAAAAGAATGGTCAGAAGCTATACCAATAATGTGGGCTTAATTCATCAAAAGAAAGGGAACTACAAAAAAGCGATGGAATGTTTTCATAAAGCATTGGAGATGACGGATGAGCAGAAAAACAAAAAAACAGCCAGCATCCTTTTAAATAATATAGGGATTATTCATTCTGCAGAACTACGTTACGAAAAAGCCTTAGAATATTTTGAACGATCTCTTAAAATAGAACGAGCTACTAATAATGAATTAGGAATTTCTATGGCTCTGACAAATATTGGAGAACAATATAAGAATCTAGATAAAAAAGCTAAAGCATTAATTTGTTATAAAGAAGCTTTAGCACTTTCTGAAAAAATTGACGATCAAGTTGGGGTTGCTATGCTTTATTCTAATATGGGTGAAGTGCACTATGAAAATGGCTTACTTGATCTAGCTGGAGAACTATATCCCAAAGCGCTTGAAATCTCAAAAAGAACAGGGGATAAAGGTACTACAGTTGTTATTTTAAATAATATAGCAAAGCTCAAGCAGAAGAAAAATCATTATCAATCTGCCATTCGATATGCGCAAGAAGGTCTCCATATGGCAAGAGAAATGGGAGATAAAAGAGCAGTGACTGATATTTTTGAAACGCTTACGGATAGTTATGTTGCGATAGCGGATTTTGAAAAAGCATATAAATATAAAAGCCTTTTTAATCAAGCGAAAGACAGTCTTTTTAGTGCTGAAAAGAGCAAGCAAATAATGGAGCTTTCTACACAGTATGAAACGACGAGAAAAGAAACGGAGAATCAATTGTTAAAAGAACAACAAGAAAAGAATCAAGCGATTATTAAGCAAAGAACAATCATTGGTTTAGCAATTGCTATTACGCTTTTCCTGATGTCTATTATTGCGTTTATTCTTTATAATAGTAATCGACAAAAAAATAAATACAGTCAAAAGTTGGAAGATGAGGTGACCAGTCGAACTAGTGATTTAGAAGAGTCGAATGTCAAACTTCGGGAGTCAAATCTGGAGTTGGAGCGCTTTGCGTATATCGCTTCCCATGATTTAAAAGAGCCACTTAGAAATATTACAAGTTTTACTCGACTAGTAGAAAGACGATTACCCGAAGATGTGAAAAAGGATAAAAACATTAAAGAATATTTATCTTTTATTATCAATAACACTAAGCAAATGCATCGACTCATTGAAGATGTTTTAGAATACTCAAGAATTGATAATCTTGAGCCAGAAAGTGAAACCATTGAGTTGAAAGATCTCGTTGATTCTGTCATTAATGTATTAAGCTCTACATTGGAGGAGAAAAATGTCAAACTTAATATTGGCGACCTTCCTAGGATAAATGCCAATAGCTCTCAGGTTTTTCTAGTGATAAAAAACTTGATCGAAAATGGTATTAAGTATAATGAAAATGATCATCCCGTGATTTCGATTTACTGTAAAGCAAATAATGGAATGCAGGAAATTACAATATCGGATAATGGGATTGGTATAGAAGAGCAGTATCAGAAACGTATTTTTGGTATGTTTAAACGACTGCATAACCGTGAAACGTATCAAGGCTCAGGTCTTGGTTTATCTATTTGTAAAAAAATAGTTCAAAATTTAGGAGGTAGAATTTGGGTAGAAAGTGAAGAAGGGAAAGGTAGTAAGTTTACCTTTTCCTTGCCGATAATTGTTTACTCTTGTCCGATTGAAGGAAAAGATCAAGGAGTAGATATGACTTATGAGCTTATGGCGGAACCAAAGCAAGCAAATAAAAAGGTTTCTGAAGGTTCAAAGAGAGTCGGAGAATTTCAAAGAGAGCCAAAGAGCGTTGAGAATAGTTAATGCTCTTGAAACTTAACCCTCTTTAACTGCCTTGGTTCTCCTCAGGTTTTGACAAGCTTAATAAGCCAAAAGCCTCCCTATCTGATCAGCTACCTTTTCTGCATTCGGCAACATTGTTTCTTCCAAAATACTATTCAATGGAATGGCAGGCATGTTGACCGCACCTTGTGTCAATACAGGAGCGTCCAGTTTTTCAAAACAGTTTTCTTGAATCCAGCCCGCTAAACTTCTCGCAAAAGAATTATTGATCGTTTCTTCTGTTAGCACCAGACATTTTCCATGTGTATTTACCGTTTCAAGAATCAATGCTTCATCCAAAGGGTTTAGCGTTCTCAAATCAATAATTTCAACTTGTCCTTCGAATTGCTTGGCTGCATTTAAAGCCCAGTGAACGCCCATTCCATAAGTGATCACGCACATGGAAGTTCCCTTTTTTATCGCATCATCATTGGCTTGGAGTACGACGTTTCCTTTTCCGAAAGGTAGAATGTAATCTTCTGCCGGTTCAATCGTTTTTGCTTTTTCAGTACCTTTTACTTTAGACCAATACAAACCTTTATGTTCGAAAATGACAACTGGGTTTGGGTCGTGATAAGCCGCTTTCATGAGCCCTTTCATATCTGCGCCATTACTAGGATAGGCAATTTTTAAACCTTTAATATTAGTGACAATAGACTCAACGCTCGAAGAGTGATAAGGTCCTCCACTTCCATATGCACCGATTGGAACTCTCAATATCATACTTACAGGATATTTGCCATTCGACAAATAGCAGGAGCGAGCAACTTCTGTAAACAGTTGATTGATCCCTGGAAATATATAATCAGCGAATTGCACTTCAACGATGGGTTTCAATCCAACAGCTGACATTCCTACCGTACTTCCAACAATAAACGCTTCTTGAATTGGTGTATTAAAAACGCGATCATCGCCAAATTTCTGCGCAAGTGTTGCCGCCTCTCTGAACACTCCTCCAAGTCGTGCTCCAACATCCTGACCATATAACAAGCAGGTTTTATCTTCCCGCATTAATTCTTCAACAGCGTGCAGCGCACAGTCTACCATAACGACCTCTTCTCCGTTTTCCGGACTTCGTGTTCCGGTCTCTTCCAGCACAGTTGTTGGTGCATAATCATGGGTTAATAAGTCTTCTGGTGTAGGGTCTTCTTTTTGTAAAGCTTTTTGAAAATCAGCTAAAACCTGCGCCCCAGCTTCCGCTTCAATGGCTTTAATTTTTTTATCAGTAATCCCTGCTTCCTGTAATTGGTAGATCATTTTTGGATAAGGATCTTCCAGTCGATCTTCTTCTAAATCATCCCGATACCATTCCATTCGTACACCAGAAGTATGATGATTTAAAAGCGGAACTTTTGCATGGACTAAAAAAGGTCTTCTTTCTTTTCGAATGGTATCCACTACTTTTTTCATAGTTAAAAATGCGGTAGTGAAATCACTTCCATCAATACTTACTGCTTCGATTCCATGAAACCCTTTGATATATTCTGCAGCATTTTGCGCTCTGATCTCATCGGCACTAGCAGATATGTCCCATTCATTGTCTTGTACTAAGTATAATATTGGAAATTGCTTTAGCGCTGCCATTTGAAAAGCTTCTGCTATTTCTCCTTCCGTTACAGACGCATCTCCCAATGAGCATAAAACGATCGGTTTGTTTTTGCTAAACTTCTCGCCAAGTTTAAATTTTTCTTTATACTGTAAACCCATTGCCGAGCCTGTTGCAGGAATGGCCTGCATACCAGTGGCAGAGGATTGGTGCGGAATTTTAGGCTTGTCTTCGTCACGAAGACTCGGGTGTGCATAATAAGAACGACCACCAGAAAATGGGTCTTCCTTTTTCGCTAATAATTGTAGCATCAAATGATAAGGCTCCATTCCGATACCTAAAAGCATAGCATCATCGCGATAGTATGGATAAGCAAAATCCTGTGGCAATAATTGCATCGCCGCAGCAATCTGAATGGCTTCATGCCCCCTCGAAGTAGCATGTACATATTTAGAAACTTGCTTAAAGTTTGCTTCATACAATTCGGTCATTGCCTTTGCAGTGCAAAGCAAACGAAATCCTTCTATGAGCGTTTTTTTATCGATGTTACTTTTTGTTTTTAGCATAGTAATTTTTTATACATTCAATCATTCAATCATTCAATCATTCAATCATTCAATCATTCAATCATTCAA
>CAYXQH010000325.1:0-7042 GCA_964467425.1 uncultured Saprospiraceae bacterium | reverse complement strand
TCCCTTTGGGATGTTACTGCCAGGAAGACACGCAAATACCTCTGATTATAGGTACGGTTTCCAGGGACAGGAACTGGATAATGAGATCAAAGGAGAAGGGAATTCTATCAATTACAAGTATCGTATGCACGACCCACGCGTGGGTAGGTTCTTCGCTACTGATCCGCTTTTTAGAGAATATGCTCACAACTCACCATATGCATTTAGTGAGAATAGAGTAATAGATGCTGTGGAGTTAGAAGGGCTAGAAGCCGCTTTAGCACGAGAAGTATTAAAATCTGAAGGTGCTTACGATAATGTAGGTAAAAGTGAGTTTAAAAAAATTGGAGCTGAAGATCCTGGTAGATGGATATGGCAAACTGCCGATAGAGCTAGAGCGGATGCCGAATTTTATAATAAGAATAAACACCTTTTGGGCCCAGGTGAAAGGTTAACATTTGGGACTACTCAAATATACTTTGCACACTTCTTTAAGGAATTAGGTGGTTTTACTGGAGCTGATGATGTGTCTGTTTTTATGGACGGAAGAACAATAGATGGAGAAACCGCCGGAGTATGGCATTATACGACAGCTGGAGTAGGTCTTATTATACCTTGGGTTGATGGAAGAGAAATTAGATTGTTTTTTAAAGGGGCTAATAAATCTAAAACACCATCTAAAATATTATCTAGAGTATATGGCTCTGCTCAAGAATACTTGCAATATAAAAGAAAGATCAAATCACACAGAGCTTATTTGGCTAAAAAGTACGGCGATGCAAATGAAGTTGGCGGGAATATTGCTATAATAGAAGGCAATTTAGATGGTAGAAGATATGATATATTTCAAGAAAGTGGTCCTGCAGAAAATTTAGGTGTATTTGAAACTAAAATTGTTGGAGGTTTTGACAGAGTTACGGATTCGGAGTATAAAGCCTTATCTCAAATTGCTAATGATTTTGGAGCAAAGCAAGGAGATGTTTTTAGTGATGTTTATGGACAAATTTTTGTAGCATCAGAGAGACCGTTTTGTGATTCATGTAGCGGAGTTATCGACCAATTCCAAGAAATGTTCCCAAATGTAGAAGTGATAAGAGTAGATGGAACTCATTTTACAAGAGACTAAAAGTATTAATATGAAAATTTTTGTTTGGAAATATTCTAATGAGGAAAAGAATGACATTTTCTTTTCCATTGAAAAGAATAGTTTAAAAAGTTTTATAGATGATTTGAATGATCTTTCTTCCTTTGGTGAAGCTATTCAATTAAAAATAACAACATTGCCAGAAAACTCTCCTCACTATATTGATGATGAGAATAGTATTTTGCCAGGCATTTGGGATTGTTTTGAGTTTTTGGAGGTAAAAATCCTCGATCAATCAGAAGATTTAAAAATAAACTATAATAGTAAGCATATTTTGTTGTCACTGAGTAATGCTGGATTATCAAAATTCATTGAAAACTTAAAATCGGCTAATTACAAAGGTTCTTTTGTTAGATTTAACACAATGAATTTTAATACAAAGGATAACTCAAAAGGCAAGCTAAGAATTCTTAGTACTTTGAATGATAAACCCATTTTTATGTAGCCGTGCAATCTCTACGGTCATTCTGTAATATTATGTTCCTTATAAGGGAACATATTTAAAAATAAGAAGTTACAATTGTTTATGGTAATTATAAAAATCTAATCAAAAGAAGAAATGGTATAAGGAGTTAAAAAATAAGGCTTGTCTTTTGCGGTTGTAGGGGTGGTTGCAGAGCTAGTCGAAGTATACGCGTTAGTCGAGAGATGAGTTAAGGGAAAGCTGTACAGAGATGTATGGCTTTTTTTATGGGGTAGGATTAAGAATATGCTTTTTGTGTTTTATAATCTCGAACATAGGCATCGATAACTTTAAGTAATGCTTCTCTAGCATCATCAGGCATATTGTCAATCTCTTTAAAGTACTTCAGTAAATTAACATCTTTAATGGCATTGCTATCTTCACCACCTAATAAGAAATCTGTAGAAACTTGTAGTGCATCGGCTATTTTTTTTAAAGTAACGGCAGAAGGGATTACCAAATCCTGTTCATATTTAGATATATTTTTTTGATGCGTCTCTGCAATCTCTCCTAAATCCTGTTGTGAGAACTTTTTTTTAAGTCTATATATTTTAATTTTCTCTCCTAAGGTCATAAAGCGTAATTACCTTTAAATAGTAGCTTTTAAAGCGATTATCACACAAATATACTACTTAAATAAGACTAAAAATACCTAAAGGTTTTGTTTGTTTATACATAAATGTTACTTTTGGAGCAAATAGGTATAATTGAAAATACTTTATAAAATGCTCAACACATCCAATCCCAACAACTACAGTTACACCACAAAAGAGCTAGAGTTACACATTTTAGGCGGTTTGGAATTAAAGAAGTTAGAAAGTTTACGAGTAACGATAAGCATTGAAAAACTCATCAAAGGAAAAAATGTCCTGAACATCCTAAGGGACACTGTGAATCTATACAACGACAGTCAAGTAGAAAAGCTTACGCGAAAAGCTGCCGAACGTCTGGAAATAGGCACAAGCGTAGTACGGGCTACTTTACAAGAATTGACCAGAGCCTTAGAAAGCTATCGTTTTTTACTATCAGAACAAAACCAAATACAAGACACTCCTTATATAAAAACCTTAAGTCGGTCAGAAGAAAAAGAAGCCATTGCTTTTTTAAAGAATAAGGAGTTACTCGCGAGGACAAATGAGGTCATCGGAGCTAGCGGGGTTCTAGGGGAATCCGTAAATCGATTGCTGATGTACCTCATTTTCACCTCGAGAAAGACTACCAACCCTTTACACTGTATTAGTTTAGGTAGCAGTGGATCAGGAAAAACACACTTACAATCTAAAGTCGCCGATTTGATTCCAGAAGAAGACAAAGTAGAAATCACCGTATTATCTGCCAATGCCTTTTATTACTTCAACCGTACAGAGCTGCAACACAAATTAATACTCATAGAAGATCTGGACGGTGCAGAATCTGTACTCTATCCACTACGTGAATTACAATCCAAAAAGCGTATTACAAAAACCGTTGTTCATAAAGACCGCAAAGGCAATACTAAAACAATCCACCTTACCGTAGAAGGACCAGTAAGCGTATCAGGCTGTACCACTAGGGAAAGCATTTATGAAGATAACAGCAATAGAAGTTTTCTTTTACATATCGATGAAAGCGCAGCACAAGACAAACGCATTATGGATTATCAACGCCTTATAAGTGCTGGTAAGATAGATGAAGAAAAAATGCTTGCATCAAGTCACCTCTTACAAAACGTACAACGAGTTTTAAGACCAATTAAAGTCATTAATCCATATGCTATGTATCTATCTCTGCCTTCGGCAGTATTTAAACCACGAAGGACGAATGCCCATTATTTACAACTCATAGAAGTCATCACCTTTTATCATCAATACCAAAGAAAATCGAAGGTCGACACCCAAACAGGTGAAATGTATATCGAGACAACCATTGAAGATATAGAACACGCTAATGAATTGATTATAGAAGTATTATTAAGGAAGAGCGACACCTTATCTGGAGCCTGTAGGAATTACTTAGAAAATTTAAAGAAGTATCTAAAAGAAAATAAACAGACGACTTTTACAAACTCTGAAATCCGCAGAAACTTACGAGTTAAAGAAAGCACCTTAAGACGCTATAATAAACAACTATTACCAGAAGGCTATATCCGTAAAATTAAAGGAAAGAAAGGACAAAGCTATCATTATGAGATTATAGATATTAATGAATATCAGAATCTTAAAGATCAAATAGACAGTGCGTTAAATGAATGCCTGTGCCGACTAGGCATCGCCACTTCGCCAGTGGTTCGCCACTATGACAATGGCGAAGTCAACAACAAGTAGACCAGCATATTAAGCTTACATCGCCACCCGATCCCAAAAAACACCCACAGATGAAAAACTTAGACCTAAATAATCACAGCTATAAAATACTATTACAAGATTTTAAGCAATGGTTAGATATATTAGGTTATGCAGAAACAACGGTTTACAGATTACCCATCCATTTACAAGAGTTCTTTAATTACTTAGAAAGTATCAATATTAATCAACTTGGGTCAATACAAACTAGCCACGTAACCGATTATTATAAATATCTAAAATCAAGACCCAATCAAAGACGAGCTGGCGGAATAAGCAAAGGACATTTAAACAAGCATCAGCAAGCATTGTACAAGTTTAGAGCGTATCTAAAAGCACACGATCACAAAGGCATCAATATTCATTTAAAACGAGAAGCTGGCAATGCCAGAGATAGTTTGAATGTGTTAACCCAAAGAGAGATAAAACAACTTTTTGAAGCTACAAATTATAGCAATCCAGATGATAAACTACGATATAGGGATAAAGCTATTTTGGTATGTTGTTACAGTTGTGGACTTCGAAGAAATGAACTCATACACTTGGATGTTAGCGATATCCTTTTTGATAAACAGCGTATTTATGTTAGAAAAGGCAAGAATTACAAAGAAAGGTTCGTACCAATAAACAAGTACAGTTCAAGAATTTTAGAAGAATACATATACGATTGGCGACCAGAGTTTTATAACTATAAAGACACTGAAAGCTTATTTATCAATTATAGAGGCAATACATTACAAGGAATGAGTTTTGCTAATCGATTAAAATCCATTATTAAAGCTACAGGAAATACAGACTTAGAAGATAGAAATATCACCCTTCATAGTTTACGCCACAGTATTGCTACACACTTATTAGAAAAAGGCGCAAGTATAGAACATATCAGCACATTTTTAGGTCATACCTCATTAGAGTCCACACAGATTTACACTCATTTTTTAATCGATCAAGATAATGAAGAACTACACAAATCATTTAGAGAAAGAAGGATACTCAACCAAGACTATTCTAACATTCCAAAGAAGCGTTATTAGATTTACTAAGTGGTGTAAGCAATACGGAACAACCCCCGAAAGTATTGATTACAAAACGATTTTAAAATACATCGAACACTTACGAAAAGGCTGTCATACTGAGCATAGTCGAAGTGTAAAAGCAAGAACCTTAAAAACCTATGTTGGTAATCTTAAAACCTACTTTGACTATTTAGTAGCAGAAAATTACAGACAACAGAATATCATTAAAGAACTGAACATAAAAGGCGTTAAGAACACCATCATTAATAACTTTTTAGCCTTCGAAGAATTAGAAGATTTATACTATAGCTATCCGATCAATAAAGGAAAGGAGATTGCAAGGAAGCGAAATAAAGTCATCATTGGTTTATTGGTCTATCAAGGCTTAAATACAAGAGATTTACAACTATTGGAAGTAGAAAACATACAACTCTATAAAGGTAAAATAGAAGTGCCAGGAACTAAAAAAAGTAACTCACGAGACATCGAGTTAAAACCCTTCCAATTGATGGAGCTTATGGAATATATAAATGAAGTGAGGCCACAGATCTTACGAGAAACCAATAAAGTGACAGCACAACTATTATTGCCAATGGGAAAGAGTTTTAAACTACACAATACCCTTCATAAGATCACGAAAGAATTAAAGAGGATCAACAACAGTTTTACAGATGTAAAGCAGATTAGAACAAGTGTAATCATCAGTTGGTTAAAAGTTCACGGACTACGAAGAACCCAATATTTAGCAGGCCATAAATACATAAGTTCTACCGAAAGATATGTTCAAGACGATTTAGAAAGTTTACATGATATGGTAGTCATGTTTCATCCTTTACAATAAATATGATTATGAATATTAACATCAGAAGTCCGTAGAAAAGCCAAACATTTATTCCTTAATATGTACAGTACTATTTACAAAGTGTATTTTTACAGCAAATCCCGTTATGCTTGCAAGAAGGGAAACCCTTGCGCTGTATGTACATACAGAAGGAAAGCTAAGGCGGGTATTTCTTTAATCCTTTAAAATGTACAATATGAAAACCCAAGACTTTATAGAAATCCAAAAACTACCTGTTACCAATTATGATCAATTAAGTGACTTGCAACAATCTTTATTAGAAAGCATTATCATTATAAGTCAATCATCACAAGATGTTGAACATGGCAAGAATTTGAAAAACTGTATCTATTGGTTGGCTAAAATTGTATTAGCAAGCTATCCACGAGATTTACTTGAAACCTCTTGAGAGACTAATAAGCTGTAATAACGTCCTAGTCCCAATGATTAGGATGTTATTATTGATAGACACAAATAAACTATGGAACATAAATTGTACTTTTATACAGCAAAGACTAAAATTATGGATTTACAAGCACGTAAATATGCGTTCATTCGTGCTCTATTTAAAGTAGAGAGTGATAATGTTATGGATGAACTGGAGAGCATTTTAAGAAAAAAGCAGATTGATCAAGGCATAGATATAGTTCAATACAACAAGGATATAGATAAGTCCCTTAAAGAAATTGAAGAAGGCAAAGTCTATACTCATGAAGAAGTAAAAGAACGTATTAAACAATGGGCAAAAAGATAATCTGGACGCATCTTGCCGATGCTCAATTAAATGAAGCATTCCTTGGGCTTTTGGAAGAATCAGAATCATTAGATATTACTGTTAAAGTAATTGATGAAATTTATGAATCTGTCAGTATCTTATCAGAACACCCTGAGATTTATGAATTAGACGAACTTCGAGAAAATAATGATGGAAGTGTTCGAGCCTTTGAAAAACATACCTATAGAATATCCTATCAAGTGACAGAAACGACGGTTTATATCATTCAAGTACGTTACGCCAGAAAAGAACCTTTACTATATTAATTATTAGTTGACTCCCTTCGGTCGAATATACAGTTTTTACAATCGCTAAGATGTTCTTGTAAGACGGGATATAAGGAATCCACTTCGCGCCAGCTATGCGCAAGCTTTTTATCTTCGCACACTCAGAAAAAAGCTTGCGCACCACCACTTAGCTTCGTTCCTGCGCAACTCCTTTGTCTTTGTTTATGTCACAGTTTTTTAGGAAAAACGTGCGCCATAAAAAATCCATCGTTGCTT
>CAYXQH010000324.1:0-7044 GCA_964467425.1 uncultured Saprospiraceae bacterium | reverse complement strand
AGAGGTAAGTTTTAAAAGCCTTGCCCCTCCTTAGCTCCCGTTGACTAGATTATAATTTTAGCTTAAAATACTCTTCCCTATCTTAAAAGAATAATCGGAATACTCTCCAATTAATATTCTAGTTTTATATTCCTTTTTCGTATTTTTGTACTCTTTAATGACTAAAAAAACTAGAAAATGGCATTTGAAATAGAAGGAAAATTATATAAGAAATTTGATATTCAGCAAGTCACTGATTCTTTTCGAAAAAGAGAATTTGTAATTGAAATTCAGGATGGTGCATACCCCCAACTGATCAAATTTCAAATGACGCAAAGTAATTGCGAAAAGCTTGATGGTTATGAAGAACAAAATCAAGTGAAAGTAACTTTTTCACTTAAAGGTAGAGAATATACCAAAGAAGGCAGAACCTCTTATTTTACCAACCTTGATGCTTGGAGAATAGAAAAGATTGGAGCGGATACACCTCAGTCTGCACCAGCTGGATCATCATTTCCAGATTCTGCAGACGAACCAGCAGGAATGGATACTGCAGAAACAGACGATCTGCCGTTTTAAACTATAAAAAATAAACCACGACTCTTTTAAATAAGAGAATGGATTCTTCGGGTTTCGGTTATTCACTTTAAAATACCGAAACCCGATTTTTTTTATACACAAACCTACTCTTCCCATTATGAAAAACTCCCGTTTCCTCCTGATTACTTTTAGTCTACTTTTATTCTTCTCTTCATCAGCTCTTGGACAGGAAAGGAAAAAAGATTTATACCATCCGGAAGCTAATGCAGTTCAGGACATTGCCTCCTTAGTTGAACAAGCTAAAAAAGAAAACAAACATATCATTCTTCAGGTAGGAGGCAATTGGTGTAGCTGGTGTTATCTCTTTCATGATTTTGTACAAGAGAATCCAGAAATCAAAAAAATTGTTGAGCAGAATTATTTAGTTTACCATCTCAACTATAGCAAAGAAAACAAGAACGAAACGCTATTAGCTCAGTACCAATATCCTCAACGATTTGGGTTTCCAGTTCTTCTTATATTAGATACTGATGGAAAATTAATTCATACTCAAAACTCTGCACTACTCGAAGAAGGCAAAGGATATAATAAAAAAAAGGTGAGCGAATTTTTTAATAGCTGGACCACGAAAGCGCTTGATCCTGCCAGCTACAACAAGTAGTTAAACTTCTATTAAACTACCATTCTTTCCTACGAGCCGCTGGATTTTAAATACTTAAATTCGTACTTTTAGTACTAATCATGAAGAATACATTGTTTCTAATCCTCTTTCTTTTCGTCGCTGCATCAAGTCAAGCGCAGTTTATTACTGGTATTGGTACCAAATGGAGTGATGAGTTCACGGAGTGGACCATTTATACAGATGACGAGGAAGTTGAAGGAGAAATCATCATGCGTTGGCAAATGCAACGAGACTGGACCGTTTGGGATTATTCACTTGGTGAAGAATCTGGCTCCATTCGACAAAAATGGAAAGGCGATCCAAATCAATGGGAAATAAGCGGTGGCGATGAATTAATTACTGCACGAACGCTTTTCAAAGATGATCCTACCGAATGGCGTATCACTAATAACACCCAAACGATTAAAGTCAAAAGCCGCTGGAGCAACAACTTTAATGAATGGAAATTAAAAAGCAGCACCTACGGTGACTTTAGCATTGAAGCAGATTGGGAAGGTGATCCTCGCGAATGGAATGTAGAAGATTACCTCGAAGAGGAAATTAGCGTCCACATGAAAATCGCTATTCTTTTTATCGTTACTTTCCATAGCTCACCTAAAGGGTAAAAGACTTAATGTAAGAGTCATCCTCAACTTTCTGAAATAATGTACTCCATATTATTGATTTGAATGTTCAAAACTGTTTAGTAAACGGTATTCGGTTTTCGACATTCGAAGAAACCGAATTACGAAAACCGAATACCAATTTTTCTACAAAAAATTATATATGTGTAACAGCCTATTGAGCAATCAGTTTACCACTTGCAATTAGCTGCCCTTCATTTTCAATCGTAAAGAAATACATCCCTGGAAGCATCTCTTTTTTATCAAAGACAAATGTCGTCGTATTAAATGCTTTGCGTCGAAGTAAACGCCCGGTTGAATCATACAGATTAAAATTACCTTGATTAATTTCGACGCCTTCTAATTCAATATTCGTAAAATCACTAAACGGATTTGGATACACCTTTACTTTTGCAAGATCCGTGGGACTTGGAATAAACCGTAGTGAAGTCAACAATATTTCACCCACCGTATGTAATGTTTCATTCGTTATTACGGGTTGATTAAAATCAAAATAGATAGCAGCCGAATTATAGACTTGCGTTTCTAAATCCAGATCAGGCATTTGTGCCACTTTAAATTTTACATATCCATTGGAAGCTGCAAAATTTACATTACTATCTGGCAACATGATATTATTGAATGTGAAACTCAAAACGCCATCACCTCCAATATCAAAATCATATGTATGACTGGAAGCTCCTGGACGAACAGTAGTGATGTCTAAAAAATCACTTAAGGTATCTAATACCACCACCGTAAAAGCCGTATCCGTTCCTGTATTTTGAAAACGAATCATATACTCAATATCCTGTCCTTTATCGATATAGTTTTCTGATCCGCGTCCAAGCGGAAAACCATTTTTATCGTTTGGATCATAAGACCCTGTATTTTGCATGCAGTCAATATCCACAAAAGGATCACCATCATCCTGCGCGAACAGATTTATAAACCCAAGCTGAATATCCGGGTTTCCAACACCACAGCCTTCAACATTCACACTTGGCATACTCATCCCCGGGTGATTAGGCTCTTGCTCCGCTTCAAGCCTAAACATAGAACCGTTGGTTGCAACAGAGATAGGCAGGCTTCCCCCTATTCCTAAATCAAATTGCCCTTGTAATAAAACAACATCATCTTCGATGACAATATAATTTAGATCCAAAGCGGTCGGAGCGGTTCCTACATTTTGGATAAAAAACGAAACCGAATCTTCTTCACAAACTGCAGCCACCTCCACACTTGCGCCTGACCAATTATTAGAAGGCAGGCAAATCGAATCCGGATATATATGCGCTTCGACACAATGTGTTGCACCTAATAAAATAGAATCGCAATTCGTTGAATCGCCTAAAGCAATATCCACTGTAAAAGATCCACATTCACCTATTGGTATATCATCTAATTCGAAGGTCAATAAATTACCATCTTGTGATGTTATATCAATGCTTGCATCAAGAATAATCATGGCTGAATCAAACTCAATTTCGATATAAGGATCTACCGCAGTGATTGTTCCATAATTACAGTATTGAACATTGTAAGTATTCTCAAAACAACGTCTTAATATGGGTGTACCAATAGAGACATCCAGGAGCGGGCATTCAATGTCTGCTTGAGCTCCAATATCCTCTGATATATTTTCAAAATCAGTTATAAAAGTAATTTCAAAATTATTATTACAAACACCCCAATATGGTGTAGGAGGATAAGCCGTGATCAAGTACGTACCTGTATCTAAGGTAAAATCAAAATCACCAGTGGGTCCAGTTGTTGTTAAATATTGCTCATCTCCCTTTACCGCTTCTACTAACCAGGAATCGAACCCTTCTTCACTTATTCCAATACTACAGTCATCGTTTTCATCAAAATAAAGTTTGCCACTAAATTCATTAGTTAAGCTAATTCCTAAACTATCCGTTTTAATTACAAAAGCATTATACGAATCATCTTGAGCCTGTGTAGAACTAGTCAGGTAAAAACCAGAGTCAGAAGCTAAAAAAACATTTGTAGGGATTTCATTTTTATTTCGCCCATATCTTTTATCCCAGATTTCATCTCCATTACTATCTACTTTTAACAAAAATAAATCATACGGTGTTGTCCCCATAAATGATCCCTCACTCCCCATAACCACTATATCTCCGTTATCTGTTTCCACTAGTCCTCCCACTGAATGATTGTCTCCTACCGAATAAATTTTAGTCCAAATTACATTTCCCGCATCATCAATTTTCATTAAGAATGGTTTATCAGCATCAAGGTCAAATGCGGTGACTCCAGTAATGAGTATATCCCCATTACTGGTTTCTATTGCCTCAGTAGCAATCGTATAAGGATTTAAATCGTCATAGACTTTAAGCCAATTAAAATCTCCATTTTCTGTAAAACTAGTTATTGTTAAATTAGTGCTAACAACTTCTGCAAACTGCGTAAGAGCTAAAATATTTCCATTTTCCATGACCAAAAGATCATTTGGAAAAATCGGATCGTTGGGATCAAAAACCTGCACTTCCCAAATAAAATTTCCCGCATTATCCAATTTGGTAACACCCGTAGCCCCGGCAGCATCGTCATTAGGCCCCATTGCATAATAAGAACCATCTGAAGACTCTACAAGATCGGTAACATAATTTAAATTAACGGTAGGTAGAATGTATTCCCATAGGACAGTTCCATCTGGTGATATCTTTTGAAGAACAGGAATTTGACTTGATGAGTTAGGACCAAAAGTCAATCCAATTAAATAGTTTCCATCTGCCGTTGCCATCACGTCATATACTCTTACATCATTTCCTAAATGATCTAAATCATAATATTCCCAAACAAGGTTTCCATCCTGATCTACCTTATATAAAAAAGGTCGCTCTGATGTAGAGCCGGGAATCTCATTTTGTACTCCCGCCATTATAATACCACCATCAAGTGTTCGATCAGATGCTCTTACTATTTCCGATCCTCCACCATCATAATCCCTTTCCCAGCCCTGACTTACCGAAAGAAAAGGAAGGAGAAAAGCCAAAATGAAGGTTAAAATTTTTAAATTTTTCATGCTCTTATATTTTTATGGAAAAGGCTTATTTAATTATTAAAAGTTCAATTCCATTATTCTTCTTTATAATAAAAATAAGTACTCGCCTATAGGTCTATTCAAAAGTCTGGTTTTATTTCCTAAGTTTCAAAAACAAATTTTTAAATTTGTAAATCAAAAAAAATTTAAATCTATTGATTATCAGTTATTTATATTATAAATTGCCAACCGACAACAATAATAATCATGCAGAAAAGTACGGTAATTCTGTTCTTAAAACGGCTTTCAAAGCGAGATTGGAGAGAATTCAGGAAATTTGTGCGATCCCCTTTCTACAATCAAAGAGAAGACATCCTGAATCTTTTTGATTATTTAGATATTTCATTGAATAGTTTATCCTTTTCAGTACTTGATCGAAAAACAGTATTTAGCAAAGTATATCCGAACGAAAATTATGATGATAAGAAATTAAGACATAGTAATTCTGTGCTCTTGCGATTATTAAAAAGATATCTTTCTACAGCAGAATTTGAAAAAGACTCCTTGCAACAACAACAATATCTTTATAAGTCTTTGCGAGAAAAAGACCTGGACATTTTTTCTGAAAAAGAATTAATCTCCGCTAATAATTTTTTAGAAAACAGTAGCTTTCGAAATAGTGATTTCTATTTTCAAAAATATCAACTCGGGATGGATGGGGCTATTTTTACAATGGCGAAAAAACGCAGTGGCAAAATGAACTTTCAGTCAACTGCTGATCAATTGACCATTTCGTATATCTCTAGTTTATTACGTTTGAGTTGTAACATACAATCTCATAGAACAATGTCAAGCCAGGAATATGATTTAAAATTATTGCCCGAAATTTTAACCTTAGTTGAATCGCGGGAGCACTTGAAGGTACCTGCCGTAATTTTATATTATCACTGCTACAAAGCTATTGAAGACTTGGACCAAGGTAATTTTGAACGTTCAGAAATCAACTTCGAACAATTAAAAGAAAGCATCAATCTTCATTGGCGATTATTTCCAGCTTCTGAAATCCGAGGTATTTATTTATTCGCTATCAACTATTGTATAAAAAGAATGAATAGAGGCGAACGTCAATTTATTCGAACAGCCTTTGAATTATTTCGCGACGGATTGAAAAACAAAACCTTACTTGAAGAAGGTATCCTCTCTTCATTCACTTATAAAAACATTACCCGACTAGGTATCGCATTATCGGAAAACCAATGGGTGGAACAATTTCTGGAGGATTACAAAAAGTATTTATACCCTCGTGAACGGGAAAATACATGGAGGTACAATCTTGCTTATTTTTACTTTCAACAGCAGAAATACACCGAAGCTATGCAGCTCTTATTACAAGTTGATTTCAAAGATGTTTTAAATAACCTTGACGCTCGAAGGATGCTTTTAAAAAGCTATTTTGAGCTAAACGAATTTAATGCTCTGAGTTCTTTGCTTGAAAGTTTTGCCCGTTATATTCGTCGTCAAAAAGAGATCGGATATCATAAGGAAAACAATTTAAATCTTATTCGAATTGTCAAAAAAATAATTGAACATGGCGTTTTAAACAAAAAAGTCAGCGCACAATTTAAAGAAGAGATAGAAGAGACTACCCGAATAGCAGAAAGAGAATGGCTACTCGAAAAAGTGAGTTAGCTCAATAATCCAGCACTACGTTTTTATTAGGCAGGCTCCAATATCTGAGCTGCGTGAGTCTTTGTTTTTACTTTATCAATAACGCGTTCGACCTTTCCATTTTCATCAATAATAAACGTTGTTCGTAGGACTCCTTCATATTCTTTTCCCATAAACTTTTTTGGGCCCCAAACTCCGTAGGCGTTAATTGTTTCTCGTTCGGTATCTGCTAATAAACTAAAAGGGAAGTCAAATTTATTAATAAAATTTTGATGTTTTTTAGGGCTATCCGGACTGACACCCAAAAGTGCATAACCTGCTTTTTTAAGTTCAGAAAAATGATCTCGGAGACTACAAGCTTCCGCAGTACAACCTGGGGTATTATCTTTCGGATAGAAAAACAAGACCAATTTTTTCCCTTTGAAGTCAGCGAGTTGAATCGTTTCGCCTTTTTCATTCAGCCCTTTGAAAGCCGGTGCTTTATTACCTGGTTTAGGTTTTGCCATTTTTATGTGGTTATGTGGTTATGTGGTTATGTGGTTATGTGGTTATGTGGTTATGTG